>CAMYMR010000008.1 GCA_947259285.1 uncultured Woeseiaceae bacterium
CCCAGCCGATACAGCAGCCCGGGCTTGGGCTTGCGGCAAGCGCAGCCGTCGTCCGGGACATGCGGGCAGATAACGACCCTGTCGACATGGCCACCAGCCGCCGACACGAGCTTGCGTAGTTTGCGGTGCATTGCCCGAAGGGCGCGTCGATCGAAAAGGCCGCGGCCGAGCCCCGACTGGTTGCTTGCGATCGTCACGGTATAGCCGGCCCTCCCGAGGGCGGCTATTGCCTCGATGCTGCCGGGTATCGGGACCCATTCCGCCGGGGTCTTCACGAACTCGGCGGAGTCGCGGTTGATCACACCGTCCCGATCGAGAATAACAAGGCCCCTGCTGGCCGTCCGACGCGCCATCGTCAGCTCAAAGATAGCCGCGATATGTCGGCAACGTCGAGAAAAAGAGACCGAACTTCGCCTAAAAGCGCCAAACGGTTCTTCCTTACGGCCGCATCGTCGGTCATGACCATCACGTCGTCGAAGAATCGGTCGACCGGGTCCCGGAGGTCGGCGAGGATATTCAGGGCCTCGGCATAATGACGGTCACCGATCAGGGGCCCAACCTTCTGCCGGGCATTGTCGAGCGCGTTGTAAAGGGCTTGCTCGGCGTCGTCCGTTAGCAGCTTCTTGCTGACGCTCAAGCCCTCCGGGTCACCGGCTTGACGCAAGATGTTCGCGATTCGCTTGTTCGCAGCGGCGAGGCTCTCGGCCTGCTCGAGGCGCGTGAAAGTCTGCACCGCCGCAAGGCGCCGATCGAAATCCAGAAGCGAGTCCGGCTGTCGCGCCATCACGGCTTCGAAGGTCTCCGTCGCCAACCCTGCATCGCGGTCCAGGAAGTATCGACGCAGGCGGTCGCTTATGAAGTGGTACAGGTCGTCGGCTATCGCGGCGTTTTCCAGCTTTCCTTTCGGCTGCTGAGAGACGGCTTTTGCGATGAGCTTCTTGAGATCGACATCAAGAGCGCACTCGATAAAAATGCGGATCACGCCGAGCGCCGCACGACGCAGGCCGAACGGGTCCCGGTTTCCGGTCGGTTTTTTGCCAATCGAAAATACGCCGGCCAGCGTGTCGAGCTTATCGGCGACAGCGAGTATGCGGCCGATGCCCGTTGCCGGCACGCTATCACCTGCGAAGCGCGGCCGATAGTGTTCACCGATCGCTTCGGCGACCGCTTCGGGTTCGCCGTCTGACAACGCGTAGTAGCGCCCCATGGTCCCCTGCAACTCCGGGAACTCGCCAACCATGCCGGTGAGCAGGTCGCACTTGGATAGCTCGGCTGCGCGCTCGGCGCCCGCCTTATCGGCCGCGAGTCGCGACGCGAGCCAGGCAGCAATCTTCGCGACCCGGCGGCTCTTGTCAGCAAGACTGCCAAGGCCGCGCTGATAGATGACCTCGCGCAACGTGTCCCTGCGACTCTCGAGCGTGTACCGCCGGTCACTGTCCCAGAAAAAGGCGGCGTCAGCCAGACGTGGTCTTATGACGCGTTCGTTGCCTTCGCGCACCTGGTCGGGATCTTTGCTCTCGAGGTTTGCGACGGTTACGAACAGCGGCAGCAGTGCGCCGCTATTGTCTGCAACCGGAAAGTACCGCTGGTGACCGGTCAAGGTCGAAATCACGACTTCCATTGGAAGCCCAAGGTACTTCTCGTCAAATCGGCCGACCAGGGCCACCGGCCACTCAACCAGGGCGGCAACCTCGTCGTAAAGCGATTCGCCCTCGACGATATGACCGCCGGCGTCCATTGCGGCGGCTTCGACACCGTTCCGGACCATCTCGCGCCGACGATCGAAGTCCGCAATCACCCGACCCTGATGCTCAAGCGCACCGAGGTAGTCGTCTGGTTCAGAGAGGGCGATGGGACCGGACGAGTGGAATCGATGGCCGTAGGTCGCGTTGCCAGCGACGGTCTGCATTACAGGAGACGCGACCACGTCAGTGCCGTGGAGCATGACAACCCAGTGTATGGGGCGAACGAACTCAACGTCGCCGGCGCCCCATCGCATGCGTCGGGGAATCGGCAGCGACGCCAGGCTGCGCTCGATCAGCACCGGCATAAGCTCAGTCGCTTCTTTTCCTTTCTCGACGGCCTCGAAAACAAGCCACTCACCTTTGTCGGTCCTGGTTGTGCCGAGCGCCGATACGTCGACGCCGCATTTCTTTGCAAACGCAGTTGCGGCCGCGGTCGGCTTCCCGTCTTTGTCGAAAGCGATCTTGGTGGGCGGCCCCTTTTGCTCGAGATTCCGATCGGCCTGCTGCCGAGAAAGACCGTCAATTCTCACGGCGAGGCGGCGGGGGCTCGCGTAAGCATGCACGGCGCCATGTTCAAGGCCGGCACCGTCAACAGCGCCGACAAGACCTTCGCTGAATGCGTCCATCAAGGATCGCAGCGCTTTTGGCGGCAGCTCTTCGGTGCCGACCTCAACGAGAAAGTCGTCGGCGCGGCTCATTTGGGCGACTGTCCCGCGGCCACCGACTGCGTCATCGGAAAGCCGAGCGCCTCGCGACTGGCAAGGTACGCTTCACAGATCGCGCGTGACATTGTTCTGACGCGCAAGATGAAGCGCTGCCGCTCCGTGACTGAAATGGCTTGTCGCGCGTCGAGGAGGTTGAACGTGTGTGACGCGGTGAGCATTTGTTCGTAGGCCGGCAGAGCAAGGCCGAGCTCGATGAGCCGCTCGCCCTCGTGTTCGGCGTGATCGAATGCGCTGAAAAGAGCCTCTACGTCGGCTTCCTCGAAGTTGTAGCGCGACTGCTCGGCTTCGTTTTGATGATAAACATCGCCATAGGTGATTCGACCCAATGGGCCATCGGTCCATATGAGATCAAAAATACTCTCGACGTTCTGCAGGTACATTGCGAGGCGTTCGAGCCCATAGGTGATCTCCCCGGTGACCGGGCGACACTCGAGACCGCCGACCTGCTGGAAGTAGGTGAATTGCGACACCTCCATGCCGTTTAGCCAGACCTCCCAGCCAAGGCCCCATGCGCCCAGGGTCGGAGACTCCCAGTTGTCCTCGACGAATCGAATGTCGTGCACGAGAGGATCGATACCGATCGCGCGTAACGACCCGAGGTACAGCTCCTGGATATCGAGCGGCGAAGGCTTGATGACAACCTGGTACTGGTAGTAGTGCTGCAAGCGAAAGGGGTTATCGCCGTAACGCCCATCTGTCGGCCGCCGGCTAGGCTGTACGTAGGCCGCCGACCAGGGCTCGGGGCCCACCGCGCGCAGGAAGGTCGCCGGATGAAACGTCCCGGCACCCATTTCCATATCGTAAGGCTGCAAGATGACGCAGCCTCGTTCCGCCCAATACTGTTGGAGCTTCAGAATAAGGTCTTGAAAACTCAGGCGCGAAGGTGATGTGTTGGTGCCCATTCAGTGTCCTGTCCGAGTAAATCGCATAGTTTCAGCGCGCCGCACAAGGCGTGTGACCAGGTTATCGAGGTGGCCTAAAAGGCGCGCAGTATAACGGCTCGGGCCGTCCGGGAGGAGTTCCGTGAATGCTTTGCCAAAAATAAGGTCCGCAACGGCGCCACATAAGGGTGCAGCCACAATCAGCCTGCACTATAATGACGCAGCTCGCCTTCGATGCGCACTATTTTGGTGCATCAGTCGACCGGGCAATAGCAAAAAACATATAAATAACAGGGATTTATGAAAAGCACCAATTTGGCACAGTTCATGCAGACGACACAAGCTAGCAGGCCGCATCGGGCGGCCCTGATTATTTAGCGCAACAAAAACCTGGAGGAAAGATCCATGACGCCCGCAGAGGTACTCGCCCTCATCAAAGATGCAGAGGCAAAGTTTGTCGATTTTCGTTTCACGGACTCGATAGGCAAAGAACAGCACGTATCAGTTCCCGCCCACACCGTGGACGAAGACCTTTTTGAAGATGGCAAGATGTTCGACGGGTCGTCGATCGCCGGCTGGAAAGGCATTAACGAATCCGACATGATTCTGATGCCGGACCCGTCGTCTGCCGTGCTCGATATCTTTCCCGATGAGCCAACCGTTAACCTGCGCTGCAGCGTCGTTGAGCCATCGACCATGCAGGGATATGACCGTTGCCCACGCTCGTTGGCGAAGCGCGCCGAAGCCTATCTGAAATCGACCGGCGTCGCCGACGAAGCCTACTTCGGTCCGGAAAACGAGTTCTTCGTTTTTGATCACGTCTCCTGGGACGATAGCATGCAGGGCGCTTTCTACAAGGTCGATTCGCAGGAGGGTGCGTGGAACACCGACCGCAGTATCGAGGAAGGCAACACCGGCCACCGCCCGACGGTGAAGGGCGGTTACTTCCCTGTGCCGCCGGTGGATTCGCTGCACGACATTCGCTCGTCGATGTGCCTGGCGATGGAAGACATGGGCCTCGTGACCGAGGTTCACCACCACGAGGTTGCCACGGCTGGACAGTGCGAGATCGGCGTAAAATTTGGCACGCTGGTGCGCAAGGCTGACGAAGTTCAGATCATGAAGTACGTCGTTCATAACGTTGCGCATGCTTATGGCAAGACCGCAACGTTTATGCCGAAGCCACTCGTAAACGATAACGGCAACGGTATGCACGTGCACCAGTCGTTGTTCAAGAACGGTGAAAACCTCTTCACCGGCGACGGCTACGGCGGATTATCGGATACAGCGCTCTATTACATCGGTGGCGTCATCAAACATGCGAAGGCCATCAACGCGTTCGCTAATCCGTCGACGAACAGCTACAAGCGACTGGTACCCGGATTCGAGGCGCCCACGATTCTCGCGTACTCGGCGCGCAATCGTTCGGCCTCAATTCGTATCCCGTTTATTGCAAACCCGAAGGCTCGCCGTATCGAGGTGCGTTTCCCGGACTCGATGGCAAACCCGTATCTCGCTTTCACGGCCATGATGATGGCGGGACTCGACGGCATCCAGAACAAGATCCACCCGGGCGATGCAATGGACAAAGATCTCTATGATCTGCCGCCGGAAGAGGAAAAGGAATTGAAGCTGGTCGCATTCTCGCTCGACGAGGCCCTGAGTGCGCTCGACGAGGACAGGGGTTTCCTGAAGGCAGGCGACGTGTTCAGTGACGACCTTATCGATGCCTATATCGACCTCAAGATGGAGAACGTCACACGACTCAGGATGACGACACATCCGGTCGAATTTGACATGTATTACAGCCTCTAGACTGGATCAAAAGTGTGGACCGGGCGGCAATTTGCCGCCCGGCCACTAGCCCAATTCACCTTGACGCTGCTATGCTAATTGAATGCGACTACGACCGATCTTCATCCTCCTGGGGCTGTTCGCCGCAAACGGCGTGCTGGCACAGGCTTATACATGGGTCGATGAAGAAGGCGTTGTTCATTATTCAGACCGGCCGGAGCCCGGTTCTAAGCGAATCGACTTGCCAAAGTCGCAGACGTTTAGTCGACCCGCGGCCGCTCCAGGAAGCACTGCGGCGGCGGCAAGCGATGAGGAGCCACAGAGCGCCGAACCATTTGCTTACGAAACCCTCGAAGTCGCCGCACCGGCGCCAGAAGAGACATTATGGAATATCGAGGGCGTCCTAAACGTATCGCTGGCGCTGAGTCCGGCGCTTCAGCCGGGACACCAGGTGAGGGTGTATTTCGATGGCAACGCACGGGCGGTGTCGGGAACGAGCTTCCAGATCGAGGAGGTTTACCGAGGCGTCCACAATATTCAGGCGGAAGTTCTGGACGAGAGCGGCAACCTGATGATTCGGAGCCTGCCGAACCGGTTCTATGTGCAACAAAATACGATCATTCCCCGTCGATAGACAGCCCGGTCAGTAGCCACGCCAAAGGCGGTCGATCCGATGACGATGGACCGCTGCGCCGCAATGCCAAGAACATTCTGGACAGCCTCAGCGCCGGCATCGCCCTTCTGGACGAACACCTGCTGATCGTTGGCCTGAACCCAGCCGCAGAGAACATCCTCGGTATCAGTCAACAACGTGCGTACGGCAAATCTTTGCTGCGGCTCGTCGATGACGAACCGGAGATGCGCGACATACTAAGTCGCGTGATGGTAACCGGCGATCACTATGCAAACGAAATGACGCTATCACCCACCGAGGTGCATGCGCACGAACGTATCGTTGATTGCCGGGTGTCGCCCATCGCAACTAACGATGCCGCAATTCTCGTGGAGTTCACCGACGTCACGCGCCGCTCACAGATCAGTCGCGAAAACGCGCTGCTCATCCAGCATGGCGCCGGCCGCCAGATGATTCGCCAACTCGCGCATGAAATAAAGAATCCGCTCGGCGGCATTCGCGGGGCGGCGCAGCTGCTTGAAAGGCAGCTCGATGACAGATCTCTGCACGAATACACGGACGTCGTCATTAGCGAAACCGACCGCCTGGCGAGCCTCGTAAACACGCTGCTAGGTCCCGGCGGGCCGCCGAACAAGCGGCCTGTTAACGTGCACGAATTGCTCGAATACGTTGTGAAGATTGTAGAGGCGGAGGACGAGCGTAGCCTGACGATATGCCGCGATTACGACCCCGGGCTACCGGACATCGATCTTGATCGGGACCAGATGATCCAGGCGTTCCTGAACTTGATACGTAACGCGGTTGCAGCGCTGGATGGGCAGGGCACGCTGACGTTGCGGAGCCGCGCAGCGACCAACTTCACCATCGGCGATATCCGTCATCGCGTCATTGCGTCAGTCGAAATAGAAGACGACGGGCCGGGCATTCCACCGGACATGCAGGATTCCGTGTTCTATCCGCTCATTACCAGTCGGCCCGAAGGAACGGGGCTGGGCCTGCCGGCCGCCCAGGAACTGTTGAGCCGACACGGTGGTCTCATCGAATTCGAAAGCCGGCCCGGCCGCACCGTGTTCTACGTCCGCATTCCTCTGCAGCAGCAGGGGCGATATATCCATGACTAGCCCGGCCCTGAACGCGTGGATCGTTGACGACGACCCGTCCGTTCGCTGGGTGCTCGAGAAAGCACTCAAACAGGCGAACATCACGACACGCAGCTTTGAGCGAGCGGAACACCTGCTCGAGGCTATCGACGACGACGTGCCGGACGTCCTGATTACCGATGTACGCATGCCCGGCATGAGCGGAATCGCGCTGCTGGAGCGGCTGCGCGGCAGCGTTCCGGAGCTGCCGATCATCGTCATTACCGCACACTCGGATCTCGAAAATGCCGTAGCCGCTTACAAGGGAGGGGCATTTGAGTACCTGCCCAAACCGTTCGATATAGACGAGGCGGTGGAGCTCGTGCAGAAGGCGGGGCGTGTGAACGGCAGGCCCGGCGAGGATCCCGAGCAAGAAACCGGCGCCATTGCGTCAATGATCGGTCAGGCACCGGCCATGCAGGAGGTATTTCGCTCGATCGGTCGACTGTCCGGGTCGAGTATGACCGTGCTAATAACGGGCGAGTCCGGCACCGGCAAAGAGCTGGTCGCGCGCGCGTTGCACGAGCACAGCCCCCGATCTGACAAGACCTTCGTCGCCCTTAATACTTCGGCGATAGCGTCCGAGCTTCTCGAATCAGAATTGTTTGGCCACGAGAAAGGCGCGTTTACCGGCGCCGACACGCGTCGTATCGGGCGCTTTGAACAGGCCGACGGGGGCACGCTCTTCCTCGATGAGATAGGCGACATGTCGCCGGCCCTTCAGACACGTTTGCTACGGGTGCTTGCCGAAAGCGAGTTTTACAGGGTTGGCGGACAGACGCCGATCAGGGTCGACGTTCGCGTCATTGCGGCAACCAACCAGGATCTTGCCCGTGCGGTAAAGGAGTCGCGGTTTCGAGAGGATCTTTACCACCGCCTGAACGTGATTCGCATCAATACGCCGCCGCTTCGCCACCGACGCGACGACATTCCGATTCTCCTGAAGCACTACCTGGCAGAAGCTGCCGACGAACTCGGTGCCACGACGAAGACCCTCGACGAAGACGCGTTGGCGGCGCTGCAGGCGTTCTCGTGGCCCGGCAATGTTCGACAACTGGTGAACGCAACGCGGCGCCTCACGGTAACGGCGCCGGGAAGCGTTATCACGGCGGAGGACGTTCCCAGCGACCTCGGCGGCAGCGAGTCACCGAAGCAAGCCGCGAAAGAATGGACCGGCGTACTGGCCGCCTGGGCGGAGCGCCAGCTGCACAGCAGCAGCGCGCCGCTACTGGAAACCGCGCTCCCCGAGTTCGAGAAGACGCTCATCGAGACGGCTATGTCGCAGACCAACGGTCATCGACAGGAGGCGGCGAAGCTGCTCGGCTGGGGCAGAAATACGCTGGCGAGAAAAATGAAGGCGCTCCGGTTAGACTAGCCGGAACAGGATCACTAATTACCTGCAGGTTACGTAGATGGCTAAGACGAAAACGACGACAGCTAAGAAAGGTGCGAAAAAGAAGGCGACGAAGAAAGCGGCCGTAAAGAAGAAGGCGGCAAAGAAAACCACCGCGAAGAAAACAAAAGTGGCCGCACGCGCCGCCGGTAAAAAAGCAGCGAAGAAGACCGCAAAGAAGGCCGCTACGGCCAGTAAGCGGGCGGCTCCGAAGCGCCCGCAACGCACGCCAGAGCAGCGGGTCCGCGAAACCAACCAAATCGCATACATGCTTGCGGAACAAGATGGCTTCGCCCGCGACCCCGAGCATTACTGGCTTGCTGCCGAATCACAGCTCGGTCCGGACTAACAGCGTGTTGAAAAAAGCCTCATGCGGCGCGATACGGCGTCAAAAGAGGCCTCGAAAGCCTCATGTACTGGCGTGTACACTGCGTTTTCTCGGCCTCTTTTTTCTTGTCTAACGTCGCGTTCGGCGGAGAGACGGTCGGGGTAATTATCGCCTGGCTCAGATCTGCAGGGTACCGACCAGTTCGGATACGGAGCCCATCTTGTGGCGCTCGAGGTATTCGGCGATACCCGCATTGATCTTCTTGCAGACCAGCGGGTCGTAAAACAGCGCCGTGCCGACACCCACTGCCGCCGCACCGGCGATCAAAAACTCCAGTGCGTCCTTGGGCGTGGTTATTCCGCCTTGCCCGATAATGGGGACATTGTGCTTTTTCGCGACCTCGAAGACTTCGCGGACCTTGAGCAACGCGATCGGCTTGATGGCCGGCCCCGAAAGCCCGCCCCGCACATTGCCGATAATCGGCTGTCGTGATTCGCTGTCGATCGCCATGCCCATGATCGTATTGATGACCGCAAAGCCGTCGGTGCCAGCGTCAATGCAAAGTCGTGCATTGCGTTGAATGTCTGTCTGATTCGGCGATAGTTTGGTGATAATCGGCTTGGAGGTTTGTGCCCGGCAGGCAGCCACGACCTGCGCCGACATTTCAGGGTCATTGCCGAACGCGACACCGCCCTCCTTTACGTTGGGACAGGAAATGTTGATCTCTATGGCATCGATATCGGAGTCGTCGAAACGCCGGGTAACGCGCTCGTATTCCTCGATCGTCGAGCCCGACACGTTCGCAAAGAAGCGCGTTTCCGAGAAGTCCAGGCCCGGAAGAATCTCATCGACCACCTTGTCTACGCCCGGGTTTTGCAGGCCAATCGCGTTGAGCATGCCTTCCGGGGTTTCGTAGATGCGGTGCGGCGGATTACCGAGACGAGCATCGCCCGTCGTGCCCTTGAGAACGACAGCGCCGACATCGCTGTTGGAGAAACCCGCGACGCGAGTGTATTCCTCACCAAATCCGACGCAGCCGGATAGCAGCACGATCGGGGACGCCATCGCAACGCCGCAAAGGTCCGTGTGTAATAGACTGCTCACCATGGCAGCGGCATTCTACAGGGTTTTAAATGTTTAGCCTTATACTTTACGAGCCCGAGATTCCGCCGAACACAGGCAACATTATTCGGCTGTGCGCCAACACTGGCGTACATTTGCACCTTGTAGAGCCGATGGGGTTTGAGCTGGACGAACCCCGCCTGAAACGTGCCGGGCTGGACTACCGCGAGTTTGCTCGAGTCAAAACGCATGCGTCACTCGAGGACTGTCTGTCATCGCTAAGTGGACCGCGCCTCTTCACGTTGAGTACGCGGGCCAGTACACGCCACGATGCGCCCGACTTCAGGAAAGATGACGCGTTTCTGTTCGGCCCCGAGACTCGCGGGCTACCGCAAGAGGTGCTCGAGTCGGTACCGCCGGATCAACGGCTGCGCCTGCCCATGAGAGCGGGCAGCCGCAGCCTGAATCTTTCGAATACGGCCGCGGTGGTCGTTTACGAAGCCTGGCGACAGCTGGGCTTCGAGGGCGGAGGGTAGCCCCGATCTTACGCGCCAACCGGTGCAACATCCGGGTTAGGTCGGTTTGATATTGCTGTTCATCCTGAACAGGTTGCCGGCATCATACTGACCCTTGATTTTCGACAGGCGTGCGTAATTCGGCCCGTAATTGCCAACGACCGACGCGTCACCTTCCCACTCGATGTTGTCGTAGTAGCCGCCGGTGTGATTTTCGAGAGCGGCATGCCATTGTTTGCACATTGCCTTGCCTTCCGCGTCCTGATCGGGGTCCGTCCAGCCGGTAAAGAAAACGAGCATCGTTTCCGCGTTTCTATGCGGGAACGCTGTATCAAGTTCGCCATGATCCTTTACGGCACCACCCGCGGTATGCGTGAAGATAGCGGCGCGCGGATCCGGGATAAAGGCGTCGATCATGTCGTCCACGAGGTCCTGTGTGAACTCTTTGACCATGCCGTTTTTCGCGTAGGAGCGTATGCCGTGTGCCGTCATTGCGTCTTCCTTGGTCTGCGTCACCTTGTAGTCCTGGACCTTGACGTCATCGACCATCATGGTGCCGATGGCCCGCAACGGCGCGAGTTCCTTCTCACCCTGGGTCGGGTCGCCGTTGTATACGACCTCCATGGCAACGATCTGTGTGCCGTCCGGCATGGTCGCCATGACCGGGCCGACATACAGCTCGCGGGACACGGTCGGTGACCATTCCGCGTAGAACTCGAGGACCTCACGTGCCTGCTCGATGGGCCAGACAAGCATGCCGGACAACACGTTACGATCGAACGAATGCAGCTGGAATTGAAACTTGCTGACGACTCCGAAGTTGCCTCCACCGCCACGAATGGCCCAGAAGAGATCCGGCTCGTTGTCTGCGCTGACCTGGCGAACGGTGCCGTCGGCGGTAACGATCTCCGCCCCCAGAACGTTGTCGATGGTCAGGCCGTATTTGCGATTCAGGCGACCGAAGCCGCCGCCCAGCGTGAATCCGCCCACACCCGTATGCGAAACGACACCGGCGGTGGTAACAAGCCCGCGTGCAAGCGTCGCATCGTCAAGGTGGCCCAGCAGCGCCCCGCCCTGGCACCAGGCCGACTGCCCGGCCGCGTCAATATCGACGTTCTTCATATCGGCGAGATCGAGCATCATGCCGTCATCGCAGGTCGACTTGCCCGGCCAGCTATGGCCGCCTCCACGAACGGCAAGCAGCAGGTTTCGTTCGCGCGCGAAATCGACGGCGTGGCAAATATCCTCTGTATTCTGACAGCGTGCGATCAACGCCGGGTGCTTGTCATGCATGCCATTCCAAATCTTGCGAGCGCCGTCATAGTCGGGATGACCCGAAAGCATTACGGGCCCGGTCATGGCGTCGCCAAGCTCTCTGATGGCGGCTTTTTCGAGCTCGATCTCTGCACCGCCCAGGGAAATACCACGAATGCTGGTATTGGCCTGAGTTGCGACCGTGCCTTTCTTCTCGCAACCCGCCATGAACGGATACAGGGCGGCCATACTGGCCGCGAGTGTCGTCTTGCAGAATCGTCGTCGGTTCATGAGCAATACCTCTATTGATTTATATTATGGTGTCGCTGTATCAAAGGATAGACGGCGCGCCGCAAATTGCCAGCAGCGGCAAGAAATATCAGCCCGCAGTGCCCGTATCGGCGTAAACGATGATAAACAAAAGCCGCAGGTCGTGCAGGCGCTAGGCGTGCTCTTTCTCGGACTTCAACCTGCGCGCCATGAGCCTCTCTACGGCCTTTCGTGGTGACGCGCCTTCGTACAGGATCTGATAAACCTGCTCACAGATCGGCATCTCGATGTCGAGTTCGCGGGAAACCTCTCTCACAGCCTCCGCCGCCATTACACCCTCGACGACCTGCAGTATTTCTTCCTGGGCCTCTTCGACGGTCATGCCCTTTGCGAGCGCCAGCCCCATGCGCCGGTTTCTTGAGAGGTTGTCGGTGCAGGTCAGGACCAGGTCACCCATCCCCGCTAGCCCCATGAAGGTCTCTTTGCTTGCGCCGAGAGCAACACCAAGACGAGTCATCTCGACGAGTCCTCGCGTAATCAATGCAACCCTTGTGTTGGCGCCAAATCCAAGGCCATCCGACATGCCGGCGCCGATCGCAAGAACGTTCTTGACTGCGCCCCCCACCTCGACCCCGACGAGGTCATCGGACGTGTACGCCCGAAAGGCGCCGTCAGAAATGCCGACGGCCAGCGCTTCGGCGAAGTCACTGTCGTTGGCGGCGATCGTCATCGCGGTTGGCAGGCCCATGCTGACTTCTTTGGCAAAGGTCGGCCCGGACAAAACCGCCATCGGTCGTTCCGCGCCAAGGACCTCCGCGGCTACCTGGTGCGGCAGCTTGCCGGTGCGCAGTTCGAAACCTTTGGTTGCCCAGCATACGCGTGAGTCGGGCCCGAGCAGCGGTTTGATTCTCTTCAGCGTTTCACGGAGACCGTGGCTAGGCACCGCGACGAGGATGTCGCGGGCCCCCGCCAGACATTCTGCAATGTTCTCACAAGCCGACAAATTCGCCGGAAACTTGATCCCCGGCAGATAACGAACATTTTCTCGCCGGGTCGCCATTGTCGCGAGCTCGTCGAGTTCGACGATACCGCCAAGCTTTACGTCACAGCCGCTGCGCGCAAACTGCAGCGCCAGCGCGGTTCCCCAGGAACCGGCGCCGACGACCGCAACGGTTTGAGGCGCGTCGCTTTTTGTCAATGTGTCTCCGCGTCGCCGGCCGCTTCCGACATCTGTTGCTGCTTGGCCTGCAGATACAGCGCGTCAAAGTTGATCGGTTGCAGCACAAACTCAGGGAAGCCGCCCTTCTGTATCAGGGACGCAATGGACTCGCGCGCATAGGGAAACAGGATGTTCGGGCAGAAGCTGCCAATGATGGCTTGCAGCTCTTCGCCTTCATAACCGGCGATCTGGAACAGGCCGGCCTGCTGCAATTCGACCAGGAAACACGTCTTGTCCTCTTCCTTGGCTTCGATGGTGACCGTCAGAATGATCTCATGGATGTCGCCCTCCAGCTGATTATGTGAGCTGCGAAGGTTGAGGTTGGTCTGCGGTTTCCAGTCGCCCTGCTGAAATATTTCGGGAGATCGAGGTGACTCGAACGAAGAATCCTTGAGGTAAATCTTGGTAATCGATAGCCGCTTTTCCACGGCGTTTTCATTGTCAGCCATTTTGCTTCCTGTTGAGTAATCCGATGACTGCCAAACTAGTCGGCGAGCATCTTGTCCAGCTCTCCACTCTTGTCGAGAGCATAAAGTTCATCGAAACCGCCAATCGGCGCTTCGCCTATGAAAATCTGCGGTACCGTCCTGCTGCCACTCCGCTGCGACATTTCAGCGAACGTGACTGGATCAGCCGCAACGTTAACGTCTTGGAATGGTATTCCCTTTTTTGTGAGCAACATTCGCGCGGCGCCGCAGAAGGCGCAGTTTGCGTTGCCGTAAACCGTTACTGGTTTCACACTTCCCATTTCAAGAGCGCTTCTTCTGTTTTCCGGATTTGCCGCGGGTCTTCTTGCCGGTGACAACGGGGAGTCCGGCCTGGCCCCAGCCGGACATGCCTCCCTTCAGCCCGAAAACGCTTTCAAAGCCTGCACCACGTAGCTTGTTGACGACAGCCGTGGTCGTAACGCCGGCATCGCAAACGGCGACGATCGGGGTCGACTTATAGCGGTCAAGCTGATCGAGTTTCGCGTCCAGCTCATCGTTGGGAATGTTCTTCGCGTTGACGATGTGGCCGCGCGCGAAAGCGTCGGCGCTTCGGATATCTAGTACGATGGCGTCGTTGTTAATAAGCTTCACGGCGTCGCTCGCCTCTACGTTAACGAGGCCGCTCGCCTTGCGGCGCAATTCGGAGAAGACCAGCAGGAAAAAGCTGATCATCAGCGCGGACACAAGCAACACATGGTTACCCGTGAATTCAAAAAATTTGTCCATGAATCAATTATTTCGGCGCTGGGTCTCGCGCCTGGAAGAGCCTAAATGCCGGATTATACGCGTATTTTCGGGCGGTCATAGCCTTGAGGCTCTACACTCGCGCCCATGATTAGGCGAATCTTCATCCTCGGCGGCCTTCTGGGCACGGTCGCCGTCGCGCTGGCGCAAGACGAAACCGAAGAGCTGACCAAGGTAAAGGAGCGTGAGCTCGAGGATGTGCGAGAGCGCATTAGCACCCTGAAGAAAAGTATGGATGAAGCCGCCGCGGATCGTGATCGGCTGGCGTCGGAGCTACAGGAGCTGGATGTTGCAATCTCCGAGCAGCGAATTCGGATTGCGGAAATCGAGCGAGAACAGCGCTACACAACGAAGAAGAAGGAGGAGCTCGATACACAGCTCGCCGAGCGCGAGGCACGGCTGGACGAGCAGTCGGCGGCGTTGGCCGCGCATGTACGGGCTGCTTACCTGAGCGGCAGCCAGGAGAAGATCCGACTGCTGCTCAACCAGCGCGATCCGGCTACGCTTGGCCGATTGATGGCTTACTACCGTTATCTGAGCGACTACCGGGCCGAGAACATAGAAGCGGTCATCGCCCAGATCCGGGAGCTCGAGGTGCTGCGGGGCCAGATCGCGGCAGAGGCGGCGCGCCTGGAAGAGCTGGGCAAGACGCGTTACGCGGAGCTGACGCGACTCAATCGCTCCCAGGAAGACAGGGCGACACTGCTTGGCTCACTGCGCGAGAAGATCAAGAGCGAGGGACAGGAAGTAGAGCGACTGGCAGCGCAGGAAAAAGACCTGACTCGCCTCATCGCAGAACTGACGAGCATCCTGTCGGATTACCCTATTCGTTCCGAGCAACCTTTCAGCGAGCACAAAGGGAAGCTGACATGGCCGGTTGCCGGCGCGTTGTTGCACGACTTCGGTCAGCCGCGCGCGGGCGGCGGCAACATGAAATGGAACGGCGTCGTGCTCGCGGCGCCGCGCGGACGAGAGGTTCGCGCCGTCTATCATGGCCGGGTTGCGTTTGCCGACTGGCTCGCCGGCATGGGGCTGCTGGTGATCGTCGATCACGGCGAGGGCTTCATGACCCTGTATGGCTACAATGAGACCATCCTGAAGAATGCGGGCGACTGGGTCGCACCCGGCGACGTCATCGCGACCGTTGGCGATAGTGGCGGGCAGTCCGAAGTTGGCCTCTACTTCGAGCTGCGCAGCGGCACCCAACCGGTAAATCCACGACGCTGGATCACGCGCCGACCGGGCGGCTGAAGAGCGATACATGACATAGTCCGGCTGCCGTTGGCAATTTGCTGTGCTAAGGTCAATGGTCTTGCTAATAACCCGTGTGGCGAGAGCAATAAGAAATCGTATGTCCCTGAAAGTTCGTGCACTACTGGTGGTTGTTATCGGCGTCGTTCTCGGCCTCAGCCTGTCGCTTGGCGGAGGACTGATCGATCGCGGCCAGGCCCCTGACGATAAAGCCCTCGCCTGGGAGCAGGCGCGGCTGTTCGCGGAGGTGCTCGAGCGGGTCAAGCGAGATTATGTTGAGCCCGTCGATGATGCCGAGCTGCTGGAAAGCGCGATTCGCGGCATGGTGAGCGACCTGGATGCGCATTCCCAATATCTCGATGCCCATGAATACCGCGATATTCGTATCAGCACGACGGGCAGCTACACGGGCATAGGCATAGAGGTCGACGAAGTCGACGGCGCGCTACAGGTAGTTACGCCTATCGCCGGATCACCGGCGGCGCGTTCCGGAATACAGAGCGGCGACACGATCATCGCGGTGGACGGCGTGTCGATCGAATCGAACAGTTTGCAGCAGATTGTCGGTCGCTTGCGAGGCCACTCGGGCAGCAAGGTTATCGTCACGGTGTTGCGCGAGGATGTCGCGATCGATCATGAAATGCGCCGCCAGACCATCCGCGTCGCAAGCGTGCGTAAGGAGCTTCTTGCACCTTCCTTCGGCTATATTCGGATCAGCCAGTTCAGCGAGAACACGGCCCGGGAGCTTGGTCGAGCTGTCGATGAGTTGCAGGAAGCGAGTGCCGGCATGCTGGACGGGCTGATCCTTGATTTGCGCAACAATCCGGGCGGCGTTCTCGACGCCGCGGTCGATGTGTCGGACCTTTTTCTGGATTCCGGAGTTATCGTTACCGCCGATGGGCGGTCGTTCGAGTCACGCTTTACGCGTTCCGCACACCGCGGCGATATCCTTGACGGCGCAACCATGGTGGTACTCGTAAACGAGGGGTCGGCCTCTGCCTCGGAGATCGTAGCGGGCGCCCTGCAGGACCACAATCGCGCGTTGGTCCTGGGCACGCCCACGTTTGGCAAGGGCCTGGTCCAGACGGTAATGCCCTTGTCCAAAGGCCGCGGCATAAAGCTGACAACCTCCCGTTATTTCACGCCCTCCGGTGATTCGATACACGACGTCGGGATCACACCGGATGTTTTTGTGGAAGACACCCCGGGCTTTCCTGACCTTACTCTATCCGGCGTTCTCGATCGTGAGACCGACGCACAGTTGGCGGAGGCGATCGACTATTTGGCACCTCGCTCAGTGATGCACAGCAACGCCCAGTGACCTCGATGAGCGTTCGCCTGGCAGCGATGATGCTTTTCCTCGCATCGGTGCCCGCCTTGGCGGGGCAGCCGCGGGTCGCGATCATTATTGATGATCTCGGTTATCAGCTTGAGGCAGGCCGTCGAGCGATCGAGCTGCCCGGGCCCGTGACGTTCGCCGTATTGCCCGGGACGCCGCGAGGCGCAGACCTTGCAGAATGGGCGCACAGGCGCGGCAAGGAGGTGCTATTGCACTTGCCGCTGCAGGCGAACGCGACCGACCCGGACAATGAACCCATTGGAATAGACCTCGATATGAACCGTGAGGCGCTGGCAAGCACTTTCGACACAGCGCTCAGCTCGGTGCCCTATGTGATCGGCGTCAATGGTCATCGCGGCAGCCTGCTGACACGCCACCCCGGCCACATGCTGTGGTTGATGCAGGAAATTCGCGCCCGAAATGGCCTGTTCTTTGTCGACAGTTATACGACGGTGCACAGTGTTGCCCTGCAGATGGCGACAGAGGCGGGCGTCAGCGCAGTGAGGCGAGATGTGTTTCTTGATCCCGATCAATCGCCCGAAACAGTTATGCGGCAATTCGAACGGATGAAGCGACTTGCCCGGAAACGAGGTGTCGTCGTTGCGATCGGCCACCCCTATGAGTCCACACTTAAGTTTCTGGAAGCCGAGTTGCCCAAGCTTGGGGAAGAGGGCATCGAACTTGTCACCATTAGCGAGCTGATCGAATGAGCTGGTATGAAGAGCGCGTCTTGCCGCGGCTGATCGACTTCGCATGCAGCACTAAACCGACGCGGAAACAGCGTGAGAAAATCGTGCCGCGTGCCAGCGGCGATGTGCTTGAAATAGGATTTGGCAGCGGCCTGAATCTTCCGTATTACGAACGTGACGCGGTGCGCCGACTATGGGGTCTGGAGCCGTCAGCCGGGATGCGCCAGCTTGCTGCTGCCGCCATTAGGAAATCGGGTCTCGACGTAGAGCTACTCGGACAGCCGTGTGAGGAAATCCCGCTTGAAAATCAGAGCGTCGATACCGTCGTCATAACCTACACCCTGTGTAGCATTGGCGAACCTGTGCCAGCGCTCGAGGGCGTGCGCCGTGTTCTGAAGCCGCGGGGACAGCTGCTTTTCTGCGAGCATGGCAAAGCCCCGGACCATAACGTCTACATGTGGCAGGAAAGGCTGAACCCCGTGTGGCGAAGGTTTTCGGGCGGCTGCAACATTCATCGCGATGTGCCCGGTATTCTCGAACAGGCGGGCTTCCGGATTGAAGACGACAATCGCATGTATATTCCGGGCATCAGGGCGCTCAGCTACAACTATTGGGGCGGCGCGCGGATTCGTTGAACCGCAGGCGCAGTGAGCGCTCTAAGCAGATAAACCGGAAATCATTTTATGACTGAAAGCCATACTCGAATACTGATGGTCGTGCTCTGGGCGCTGGCGTTTGTCCCGCTCCCGAGCGCCAACGCACAGGAAGGCCTGGCCATTCAGCTCGCGCAAAGTGACGATGTCGCATGCACGATGCAATACGATCCGGTGTGTGGGGCGGATGGGCAGACCTACAGCAACGAGTGCGTCGCCCGATCGGCCGGCGTTGAAGTGGCGAGCGCGGGCATCTGCAAGGAGACGGCGGCCGGCTGCCCCGAAACGTTCGATCCGGTCTGTGGTGTGGATGGCAACACCTATATCAACGAGTGTTTCGCGCTGAAGTCGGAGGCTGAGATCGCCGGTCTGGGTGCGTGCACTCCGAATGGTTGTCCCGCGATCAACGAACCCGTCTGTGGCATGAACGGCCGCAGCTTCATCAACCGTTGCGAAGCCGATGCCGAACGAATCCCCGTTCAGCATAAAGGTCCGTGTGACCCGGACAATTGCCCCAAGGTATTCGCGCCGGTATGCGGCGATGATGCGGTCACCTACGACAATGCCTGTTTTGCCGAGAAGGCCGGCTTACAGTCTTTTAGGCCGGGCATTTGTAACGTGCGGCCGTGCCCGAACCTGTTTGTCCCGGTATGCGGCTTTGACGCCATGACCTACGGCAATGCGTGCCAGGCTGAGCGTCGCGGCGTTCGTATCGAATACGCTGGCGTTTGTGAGGCGCTGGGGCGAAACTGCCCGCGGGACTATTCTCCCGTGTGTGGGATAGACGGCGTGACCTACGATAATGAGTGCCAGCTCGACAACGCCGGGATCACCAAAGCGTATGCGGGTGCGTGCCTGGGCGATTGACCCCTATTAGCTTTACCAGGCAGGTCGAAGCCGACCTTTCTCATTCGCGGAGTACGGCAGCCAGACCAGGCCGGTCAGCGACACATGGATGTCTGTGCTCTTCGCACGCACAACAATTTCGTCCAGCTCTTCGGACTGCGCATCGAAAGCCGTGTCGAGCTCGGCAATTTCCTTTTCGAGCGCGGCGTTTAGTGCCGTGATCTCTTCCTTGACTTTGTTTGCCGTCTGCATTGCGCGTTCAACGTCTGCCGCTTCTTTGCTGGCACCACCCGCGGTCTTGATGGCGGAGCCGATCTTGGTAGCGGTGCTGCTGGAGAGTTTCTTGCGGCCGAGGACCGCACCGAGTATCGCCGTGCCAAAAGAAATGGCGGTATCGAGCTTCTTCTTGGTCGACTGCTGTTTCTCGCGTGCGATAGCCTGCTCGGCGCGCAGCAGGCGATTCTCGAGCGTGGTCACCTTGCTCGCATAGCGCTTGCGAATCTTCGCGATCGACTGGTCGCGCTTCTCACTCGCGGCATCCTGAAGCCGGATTCGAAACTCGCCTTCGGTTTCTTCGGGCGTCGATGTCAGCCTGAAACGCTTGCTCCGGTATAGCGTGATGTTTTCGTTTTGCCGTAGCCAGCGCTTGTAGTCTTTTTCCCAACGCGCATAGCCCTTCGGATCGCCGGCAGCCGACGGACAGTCCGCATAGCTTGCGCCGTCCACGCCTTGATCGAGCAGGGCATCGACTGAAATATCCAGTGCTTCACTGCCGTCCCAGTCGATGTCGACCGGACCGTCCTCAAACTCGACGGTATGCAGAACGGCCCGCTCGGCCTCGATATTGTAACGAGCGCTCGTGAACATCACGTCGCCCGCAGCGACCAGGCGTGGGTGATAGACGATCTCTTCGGCCTGTCCCTTGACAAAAAACTGCTCGACGGACGGCGGTAGCGCCGGCGCGCTGTCCGCGGTTTTTCGTCTTGGCTTTGAGACGGCCTTTAGGGTGGCCGCAAGCGCCGTTTTTACGGGGGCCATCAGCGTGCGGATGTGGTCACGCGTCAGCGGACCTGCCAGGTAGGACATCACCCAGCGAGTATTGAAGACAACGGCATCGTCCTCGTGAACGTTGTGCAGCAGGAAACGCCGTTTGCCGAGTCCAGCGATGGTGCGTTCCATTTGCTGCTTGTCGAATTTTCCACCGCTGGCGCCTTCCAGACCCTCCATCACACGCGCCTTATCGCGCTCGGTCTGCAGGCGGCCGATGAACCACGTGCCGGTATTGGATAATCCCTTGTAATCGAGGTCAACGGGGTTCTGCGTGGCTAGCACAAGCCCGAGGCCGTAGGCGCGCGCCTGCTTCAATAATGTGAGAAACAGTCTCTTTGAGGGCGGGTTCGCAACCGGCGGCATATAGCCGAATATCTCATCCATGTAGAGGATTGCGCGCAGGCTTGACGTGCCCTGCTGGGCGCGCATCCAGGCGATGAGCTCATTCAAGAGCATCGAGACAAAGAACATCCGCTGGGCGTCGTCGAGGTGTGCGATCGACATTATTGAAATACGGGGCTTACCATCGTCGGTGTAAAGGAGGTTCTTCGCGCTCAACGGCGTGCCCTGCATCCATGCCTCAAAGCCGGGCGCTGCGAGCAGATTGTTGAGCCGCATCGCCAGCGCGAACCGGTCTTTGGCCGGGAAGAAAGAATCGAGACTCATAACGCCAACCTTGGCGATCGGCGGGTTCTGAATTTCCATGATGAGCCCCGGCACGTCGAGATCACGGCCCTCGCGCCAGGCCTTATCGAGCAGGCGAGAAATCAGAATGTGTTCGCGGCTGGCGACTGGATCGGCGTCGATGTCGAGTAGTGTGAGTATGCCCGTCGCTGTTGACTGCACGCGTTCACGATAAAGGTCGATATCGTCTATGAGCGCCTCATCCGGCGCGCTGAACGACTGCAGGACAGAGACCGGCACACCCGAATTGCTGCCGGGCGTGTAAATTGCCATGTCGACGTTGTTGCGCAGCGTCGTAATGCGCTTGCCCGTCTGGCCCCATTGCCCGAGGCCCTTTTTCCAGAGCGCCGCCTGCGCGGACGCAAATTGCTCAGGTGTCTGCCCCTTGTCAGTGGCGGCGCGCGGATTGATCCACGGCCGAAAATCCTCGGGCTTTAGTTTCGGGAACGTCAGCAGCAGGTTACCCATATCCCCTTTCGGGTCTATCGCGATCACCGGGATATGATCGAGCGCCGCTTCCTCGAGTATGCCGATGCCCAGACCGGTCTTACCCGAGCCGGTCATACCGATAATCACGGCATGCGTCGTCAGGTCCTTGGAATCATATAGAACAAGCTCTTCGGTAAGCTTGTCGGCTTCGCCGTCATAACGCTTGCCAAGATAAAAGGCGCCGAGCTTCTCGAAATCATGCATAGCCAACGTAAACGTCCTCGTTTCTTTTAGGGATAGGTGTAGCTAGCCTGGATACCCAGCGGGATGCCGATCGCGTAGTAGATGAGCAGGAAGATCGTCCAGGTCAGGATGAACCACATCGAGTACGGCAACATCATCGCTGTCAGCGTGCCGATACCCGTACCTTTCACGTAGCGCTGGCAGTAAACGACAACGAGCGGGAAGTAAGGCATCAGCGGTGTGATGATATTGGTGCTCGAATCGCCGACACGATAGGCCGCCTGCGTGAGGTCCGGCGAAATACCGAGTGACATCAACATCGGAACAAAGATCGGCGCAAGCAGGCCCCACTTGCCGCTGGCCGAGCCAACGAAGATATTGACGAAAGCGGTCAGGAAAACGATGCCGACAATCGTAATCGGTGCCGACGCGTTCATGGCCTTCAGGAAGCCCGCGCCTTCCAGCGCCAGCAGCACCCCGAGGTTTGACTCACCGAAGGCGTAGACGAACTGTGCGATGAAGAACATGATGACAAGGTAGTAGGCCATGCCGTGCATCGAGTGCGTCATACCTTCGATCATGTCTTTGGAGCTCTTCATCGTTCCCGCGACGATGCCGAACACGATGCCAGGGACGAGGAACAACAGGAAGATCAGCGACACGATCGACCGCATCATCGGCGCGCTGAACGAGGTCAGGTCACCCTCGAGGTCGCGCCAGGCCGATCCCGAGGGTATGGCCGTCGCGAACAGCAGGATGATGCCGAGCACCATCGCAATCAGCGCCCACCTCAAGCCCCTGCGTTCATTGTCCTTGAGATCGTGCATTTCGGGCAGGTCTTCGGCATCACCGTCGATCTCGGTCGCCCGGATGCGCGGTTCTACGACCTTGTCCGTTATGTACCAGCCCAGGCCAATGATGAGTACCGAAGAGGCCGTCGTGAAGAAGTAGTTGTTCAGCGGGTTGACGATGACCGAGGGGTCGAGGATCTGCGCGCCGGCCTGCGTGAGGCCCTGCAGCAGCGGATCGAGAGAACTCGGTACGAAATTGGCCGAAAAGCCGCCTGACACACCAGCAAATGCTGCGGCGATACCCGCGAGCGGATGCCGGCCCGCCGCGTAAAAGATGACGCCGCCCAGCGGGATTACCAGGACATAGCCTGCGTCGACGGCCGAGTGGCTGACAATACCCACGAGAATGACCATCGGTGTAAGCAGCATTGCCGGGGTAACGTTGAGCAACGAGCGGATGGCCGCGTTGATGAAGCCGGTATGTTCCGCTACGCCGATCCCGAGCATCGCGACGAGCACCACGCCAACCGGGTGGAAATGCGAGAAGTTGGTGACCATGACGGACAGGAACTCAGTTATTCCCCTGGGCGCCAGCAGGTTGTTGATGACGAGCGGCTCGTTCGTGCGTGGGTCGATTACGCCGAAGGTGACATAGGACAGCAGCCACGACAGCACCCAGACGATGAACAGCAGTGCGATGAAGAGCACGGCCGGATCCGGAAGCTTGTTGCCGATCCTCTCGACGGCAGCAAGCATGCCGGTGGATGAGCCGTTGGCGGCCTGTTGTTCAGCCATGAGAACCCCCTGTTATTATTTGCTACAGAGTGTACTCAATCGGGCGCAGTACGTCCTCTCTACCAGCCGCAACGGCGACCTTCGTTCTGTTCCTTCAGATACTCCATCAGCGGCGAGAAATAGTCGATGATCGCCGTCGCGTCCATTTCCCGGGTACCGGTGAGTTTCTCCAGCGCATCCTGCCAGGGCATGCTCTGCCCCGCCGCCATCATGGCGTAGAAGCGCTCGCCGGCCTCCTTGCTGCCGTAGATGGAACAGGACGCGAGGTCGCCTTCGTGGCCGGCAATTTCGCACAGCGAGCGCTGTAATTGAAACTGCAGGATGTGCGCAAGGAAGTAACGCGTGTACGAGCGATTCGACGGAACATGGTACTTGGCGCCGGGGTCGAAATCCGCTTCGCTGCGAGCGACCGGCGGCGAGACGCCCTGATATCGCGTGCGCAGATCCCACCATGCCGCGTTGTAGTTCCCGGGCTTTATCGCGCCCGAAAAAACGCCCCAGCGCCATTCGTCGATAAGCTTGCCGAATGGCAGGAACGCGATCTTGTCGAGAGCCTCTAGCATCTGCCGGTTGATGACGGCTTGTTCGCTCTCTTCGGGCGAATCGATCAGGCCTACTCTGGCGAGATAGTCGGGCGTCATCGACAGCGTGATCGTGTCGCCGATCGCTTCGTGGAAACCCGAATGTGCGCCGCCCTGGAACAACGGCGGCTGATCTTTGTAGGCACCCTGGTAATAGTTGTGGCCGAGCTCGTGGTAAATCACCCGAAGCTCTTCGTAAGTTTGCTTGATACACATCTTGATGCGCAGGTCCTTGCCGCCATCCAGACCCCAGGCGCTGGCGTGGCACACGACGTCGCGGTCGCGTGGTTCTGTAAACTGCGATCGCTCCCAGAACGAATCTGGCAGCCGCGGCATGCCAAGCGACACGTAGAAATTCTCGGCCGAGCGAACCATCTCCCTAGGCGAGTAGTCTTTCTTCTTAAGCGTCGCATCGACGTCGAAATCAGCAACGCCCGGGTAGGGCTCCAACAGGTCATATATGGAGCTCCATTGCTGAGACCACATGTTGCCGAGCAGGTGTGCCGGTATCGGACCATCCTGCGGAACTTTGTCCTCGCCGTAAACCGCGCCAAGCTTCGCACGCACGTGGCAGTGTAGTTGGTCGTACAGAGGCTTTACCTGCGCCCACAGGCGAGCTGTCTCCTGCTCGAACTCGGCGGGGCTCATGTCGTAGCCGGAGCGCCACATCTCGCCGAGATCACCGTAACCGAGCTCGTTCGCGCCCTCGTTCACAAGTTCCGCATAGCGTGCGTATTTCTCCCGCATGGGCGGCGCGATGCCTCGCCAGCCCTGCCAGACATCCATGAGCTCGTCGTAGTCGCGACTGTTGGCCATGAAATCTTCGAGCTCGGGCAGCGATCTGCAGTCGTCCCCAGAGCGACAGTACTTGCCCGCGCCATACATTCCCTGCAGCTCGGTCGCGATCTTCGTCAGCTCTTTGCGCTTTGCCGCATCCGCCGGTGCGGGCAGCTCGGTGCCCAGCTTAAGGAGATCGAGTGCGCGCCGGGTTCCCGGCGCTAGAGCTTCGTCATCGTATCGGTTCGCCTGTTGAACGGTAGCGCTGTGCCAGGCGGCATATTTTTCTTCGGCAGCCGCGGCAACGATTGCCGTGTCGTCAGTGATATAGGTCTGGCGCACCCAGTTTGCAGCGCCGGTTTCCCGGTTCAGCTCGGCAAGCTCGGCGTTGACGCGAGCGACAAACCGGTCCGCGGTTTCTGTCGAAGTAACGTCAGCAGCGGCTTGCTCTGCCTTCCGTTCCGCACAGGCGACAAACAAGAACAACAGCACAAGGCTCGCAGCGATTCGTACGAGGTTGGTCATTGTCTTCATCCAATAACGGGCTACTTAATGTATGCCGTGCATCCAGCGACGCAGGATGGGCGATATGACGATCATGACCACACCGGCGCCGACGCCGAACCACATAAGGAACTCGAACAGCTGGGTGTAGGTGGCCAGCGCGTCCGCCGAACTCGTCACTTCACCTGATTCCGAGCCGATCGCCGCCATCTTGCCGATGCGCGTAGCGACAGTTTCTGACAGTGCGGTGGCCAGGAACCAGGTACCCATGCTGACCCCGACGACGTTGCTGATCGACAGTTTGGTGACCGCCGACAAGCCGACGGGGGACAAGCAAAGCTCACCGGTGGTGTGTAATAGATAGGCGAGTATCAGCCAGATCATGGCCACCTGACCGAACTCATTCGGATGCTGGGCGCCGAATACCAGCGCACCGAAGCCAAGCCCTGCCTGCAGAATTCCCAGGCCGAATTTTACCGGCGTGGAGGGCTCAAGCTCTTTTTTCGCGAGCCAGGTCCAAAGCGTTGCGAAAGGAATGGCCAGCAACATGATAAAGCCGGCATTCAGCGAGCCAAACTGCGCGGCTGTAAAGGTGGTGTCGCCGAGTGAGCGATCGACGACGCGGTCGGCGTACAGGGTCATCGACCCGGCGGACTGCTCGAACAGCGCCCAGAAGACGATCGTCGAGAGTATGAGAATCATCAGCACGACTGTGCGACCGAACTCAGGCGAGTTGTGCGTCAGGAAGCCGTAGATTACAAAGCCGACGACAAGAATGATGGATCCGTACAGCACGTTCTCGGCAAGGTCCTCGCTGCCCGGAATGAAATGCAGATTGACAGCAATCGCATACAGCGCGGCAACGACGGCAATTCCGGCAATCGTATACGCGACCGTATTGTTCTGGTCCTGCTTCGTGTGCACCATGGAGTAGAGGATCAGTCCCACGATGGCGATCACCAGAAAGACATTCTGGGTCAGCAGCACAACGGGCTCGTGCTGCACGAGCAGCCACAGTACGCCGAGTACGGGCAAGCTCAAGAGATAGATAGACCACTCGACGTTTACCGGGCCGAGAAACGATTTCTTGAGTTTTTCCGGCTCCGACGGCTCGGCGTGCCCCATCAGGTATTTCTGTCCATACATGAAGGTAAACAAGCCGACGATCATGCCGATTCCGGCAGCCCCGAAACCGTACTTCCAGCCGAAGGTTTCACCCAGCCAGCCGCAGAGCAGCGTAGCGGTGAACGAGCCAATATTGATGCCCATGTAGAAAATCGTGAAGCCGGAGTCGCGGCGCGGATCATCAATCGAATACAGCTTGCCCACGATGGTGGATATATTCGGTTTCAGATAGCCGACGCCCATGACGATGAGCGCGAGTGCGAGGTAGAAGACTTTCAGCGCCTCGGTATCGCGAAACACGATTGCCTCGCTGAGCGTCGTTCCGGCCACCAGCACCTCACCGTTTGCCAGGGTCAGATCGTTCGCCAATACGGTGCCGGCTGCGTAGTTGATGGCCTGGTGACCCTCGACGGCCATGAGAATATGCCCGAGCGACAGCAGGATGCCGCCGAACAACACGGATTTGCGCATGCCGAGAAAGCGGTCGGCGATCATCCCTCCGATTAGCGGTAGCGCATAAACGAGGCCGGCGTAGGAACCGAGGACATCGAGGCCCGCCTCGTCGGTGAACAGGTGATACTTGGTCAGATACAGGAGCAGCAGGTATTTCATTCCGTAGAATGAAAAACGCTCCCAGAGCTCGGTCGTGAAGCAGACGTACAGGCCTTTCGGATGGCCCAGAAACTCTGCGTCATGCGAATAATCGTCCGCAGTCGTGGCAACGGAATCGGTCATGTTTTCCCCCGAATGATGCTCGCCGCCATTGACCAAGGTGCCTGGCGGGCCAAGGCTACGCATTAAACACTATTTGCGTGCCTTCCTGCCAGCTGCGCAAAACTGACAATCTACGAAGAAACAACAGGAATCCTGTTGGATTACAGCGAACTAGCTCTCGACCGCAGCGGTCTCGTCCGGGCGGCTGCGAAAAACCCGTGACATGAGAATGCCGAGCTCGTACAGCAGATAGACGGGCACCGCGAGAATAGTCTGGCTGATCACGTCGGGTGGCGTCAGCAACATTCCGACGACGAATGCGCCGAGAAAGACGTAGGGCCGCGCCTTGGCAAGCCTCGCCGGCGTCGTCAGCCCCGTCGCAACCAATAGCAAGGTCGCGATTGGCGTTTCGAACGCGATACCGAATACCAGCGCGACCAGCATGACGAAACCCACGTACTCAGCCATGTCCGGCTTCCACTCAACAACATCCGGCGTGAAAGTTGCGACGAAACCGAATATCAGTGGAAACACGACGTAGTAGGCAAAAGCCAGGCCGCAAAGAAACAGCACGATACTGGTTGCGAGCAGCGGAGCCGCAAACCCTTTTTCCTTCTTATAAAGGCCCGGCGCGACAAAAGCCCACACCTGGTACAGAATGAACGGCATTGCGAGGAAGATCGACAAATAGAAAGTCAACGAGATAGTTGCCGTCAACGATGTAACAGGGCCGATCGCCAGCATTTCGCCACTGGGAACGAAACGGGTTAGCGGTGCGGCTACGAAGTTGAAAATCTGGCGGGAAAACGGGATGAGAATCAGGAACACGACGAATACGCTGGCGGCCACCTTGAAGAGCCGACTCCTGAGCTCCACCAGGTGCGACATTAGCGTGCCTTCGGCGAGCTCGTCATCTGCTGCCTGTGCCGCGTCTTCGCTCATCAGGCGGTTTTTTCTTCCGGAGTATCGCTGTCTGGGCTAACGGGCGAATCCACCTGATCGTTGCCTGCGGAATTCTCATCATGCAGCGGCGAATAGGTGTCGTCATCTCGCGGAGTCATAAACGTGTCGGGATGCAGGTCTTTCGGGTTGATACCCAGATTCTTTTCGACACTGATTTCCTCTTCGAGCTGCCGCTGCAGGGAGCGCGTCATTTGACGAGCCTTGCCGACCCAGGCGCCGATCTGGCGCGCAACGCGCGGCAGACGTTCGGGCCCCAGGATCAGGAGCCCGATCAGGCACAGCAGCAAAAACTCGGAACCACCTATTCCAGACATGGCGGGCGCGATCAGGCGTCTTTTTCTTTGCGGGGCTCTTCGGCCGGCGTGTTGTCAAAATCGGCGTCTTTTGAGTCATCTCCGATCTGCTCTGTCGTCTGCTCCGCCTCGTTCATGGCCGAGCGAAATCCCTTGACGGCGCTGCCGAGGTCTGAGCCGAGTGAGCGCAGACGCTTGGTGCCAAAAATGGCCAATACGATGACGAGAATGATCAGTAACTGCCACGGACCGATGTTCGAAAACATCCTTTAACTCCTGGGGCTGTGCCCCGCTGCTTGTTCAAAGTATCGTGCCGACGTAAAGCCGGGCGCGAATTATGTTCATGATACCCCCGGCCGAGCAACAAAACCGTACCGACGTCACAGGCACCCGAGATCTCAGGACTCCAGCCAGAAGGTCACCGGACCGTCATTAACCAGGCTAACCTGCATATTGGCGCCAAAACGGCCGGTTTCGACGGTTTCGAGCTCTTGCCGACAGGCGCTGACGAGCTCCTCGAAATAGGCTGCACCCTTTTCCGGGGAAGCCGCTTTCGTGAAGCTTGCCCGGGTTCCCTTTTTTGTATCGGCAGCGAGCGTAAACTGTGGCACCAGCAACAGCTCAGCCGCTTCGTCCCTGAGGCTGCGGTTCATGCGGCCCTCGGCGTCCGGAAATACTCGGTAGCTCAGGAGCCGCTCCGCGAGACGCGATACGTCTCGCGGGGTATCGTCGCGGTGCACTGCGACGAGTACCAGGAGACCGCGGCCGATTCGACCGACGCCCCGCCCGTCGATCCGCACCTCGGCGCGCGCCACTCGCTGTAGAAGTCCTATCATAATTGCCCGAAACGCCAGCCTCTCGGCCCTTACAGGCCTTTGTAGGTGGATAGCCGAGAATGATAAGCCACAGAGCGGCGTTGGAGGTGAGAGACTCGCCAATACCGATCGGTGGGATGGGGTTCATGCAAACCGCCTCCTCTAAAGGCCAGGGAAGGCGAAAACAGGCTGTAGTATTCGATCGGGCCACGGAGTGGCGGGCCCCGATCCCCGGATCGGGGCTTTTTCGTTATCAGGTGGGTTTAACAGCGGTATTGATGGGATAAAGACTGATTATTGTGGGGCTGATTATTTTCTTTGAAATCCCACCACGCAACGGTTGGCATTGTCACGGGCGATGAATAGACTGGCTGCACCCAAACCTCAATCGGACACCTCATGAAGAGACGACACTTCGTCGGCGGCCTTGCCGCCGCGGCCACGTTATCCGGCTGTGCAAAAGAAACGGCGAATTGTGCTGATGGCGGCGCCAGTCAGGAGACGTTCGAGTGGTCATGCGTCACCTCCTGGCCGCCCAGGTTCCCGGGACTTGGCATGGCACCGGAGAACCTGGCTGAACGGGTAGAGGCGGCGTCGGCCGGTCGACTCAAGATAAAAGTGTATGGCGGCGGCGAGATAGTGCCCGCTTTCGAGGTGTTCGACGCGGTGAGTCGAGGAACCGTGGAGATGGGCCACGGTGCGTCCTATTATCACAAAGGCAAAGTCGATGCCGCGCAGTTCTTTACGTCAATTCCTTTCGGCATGACCAACCTCGAGCTGAACGGCTGGCTCTACTATGGCGGCGGGATGGAGCTATGGCGGGAACTTTACGAGCCGTTCAATCTGGTGCCAATCCCGACCGGCAATACCGGCGTACAAATGGGTGGCTGGTTCAATAAGGAAATTAACAGCGTCGATGATCTGAAAGGATTGAAGATGCGCATCCCGGGCCTCGGCGGCGAGGTGTTGCGCCGAGCCGGCGGCACGCCTGTGACGTTGCCGGGCGCGGAGATTTTCACGGCACTGCAAACAGGCTCGATTGATGCGACCGAATGGGTTGGACCCTACAACGATGCATCCTTTGGACTGCATAAGGCGGCTCGCTATTACTATTATCCGGGCTGGCAGGAGCCGGGGCCCGGCCTGGAAACCATTATTCACAAAGCGGCATGGGAGTCTTTACCATCGGATCTGCAGGCTCTTCTTACGACGACTTGCCAGGCCATAACCGCAGACATGGCAGCAGAATACACTCATGGGAACGCCACGTCGCTGCGGCAACTCAAGGAAGACAAGAACATAGAAATTCGGCCATTCCCGGCCGAGGTGATCGCGCTGCTGCGCTCGATTGCAGCGGACGTGGTTAATGAGCTTATGGCGACGGACCCTGCGGCCGAGAAGATAGGCAGGGCGTACTTTGACTACCTGCGGCTGGCGAGCGAAACCTCCCGCATTTCTGAAAAGGCGTATCTCGACTCGCGTGAATTCTGACGTCGTTGTCGAAATAGCGATTATCGGTGCCGGCATCGCCGGTATTGCCACCGCCTATTATCTTTCGGTCGAGAACCGCAGATCGTCACTGCTGTTGATCGATAGTCGGCAGCCAATGAGCTACACGAGCGCCCAGTCGGGAGACAATTACCGCAACTGGTGGCCGCACCGAACGATGACCGCATTCACCGAAGACAGCATTGACCTGATGGCGCGCCTCGCGGCCGATGTCGAAAGACATCTTCAACATGAGATAGCGAGGGTACGCACTGGTAACGCGTCGCAGGGATATCTCTAATCTGCTCGTCGCGCTGCCGCGCTATGCCACTGCCCTGAGCCTGGCTCGCTACGACGACGCCCATCTGATCAACGAGCTGCAACAATCGGTGGACAAAGGGCTTCTGTAACGACAAAAAAGGCCGGTCGCATTGCAACCGGCCTCTTTAACGGCTGGTGAAAGCCGCTCCCCTGTTATACCGCTCAGGCTACCACGAATAGATGCCTTTCAGGTACCAGGAGCCACCTTCATAATTGGCGACGGTGCGGCGTGGATACTGCAGCCCAACGCTCAGGCGGTTCGCGTTCGGCGGTCCGATTTCGTCGATGAACTCGTCGAAAATATTCGAGCCGCCAAGTACCACGCGCCAGTTGTCGTTAAACTGCCAACCGGCTTCGAGGTCGACATAGTAGGTCGAGTCGATCTTCGCCGATGGGTCGGTGGCAGCTCCGATCCGGCCGCGCTCGTCGAAGTGCTCGCCGAAGAAGTTGATGCGGCCCATGACGTTGAATTGCTCGCCGATGAGCCAGTTACCCGTCAGCACCCAGCGATGCTCCGGATAATTGTTTTCAATATCCTCAACGAGGTCATCACCGACGGGCTGAATGCCGCTGACCAGCTTCTGACCCGTTACATCAATCGTGTTGTAGGAATAGGCCAACGCGAGGTCGAGGTTGGATGCAGCGCCGACATCGAACGACGATGTCGCAACGATATCGATACCTTCGTGCTCCACGTCCAATGCATTCGTGTAGAACGAAATCGACCGTTCCGGCAGATTTGGATCGTCGCCTGGCTGCGGCGGAACCGGGATGTTGCCGGTGCGATAAATGCGGTCGTCCACCTCGATTTTGTAAATATCCGCCGTTAACGTGACGTAGTCGCCGATATCGGCCGTGAAACCGGCGCTTATATTGAGAGACTCCTCTTCGGTCAATGCCGTGCCGCCGGCCGCAACAACGTCCGGATTATTGACGGGGAACAATCCTTCTTCCACCTGCAAACCGGTCGTGCCGTCAAAGGTCGTGATGATCGTGCTGACGTTGGACTGGCCCGGAGTGGGGGCGTGGAATCCCGTAGAAATAGCTCCGCGCAGTGCGAACGAATCATTGATACGCAAACGCGCCGCGATCTTGCCGTTCAATGTGCCGCCGAAGTCAGAAAAGTTTTCGTAACGTGCCGCGTATTGCAGCAGCAGCGCATCCGTAACGTCGTGCTCGACGTCCGCGTAAATCGCAACGTTGTCACGCTTGAAGTCACCGGCGTTCTTGGGTTCGATGCCGCGGAATCCGCTGGAGCCGAGGCCGAGGAACGAGTTGGGTTCGCCGGAGAACGCGGTAAAGGTTTCCTCGCGGGCCTCAAAGCCAAACGCGATGTTGACAGAATCGCTCATCGGCAACGAGAAGTCCGCGTTGACGGTCTGCTCTTCCTGCGCGTAGCCACCGACATCGAAGCCCATCTGTGGCAACGTCTGCAAGTCGCCGGGGCCGAGCGTCGGGTTGGCGGTGTTGTTGAGGAAATAGTCGAGCTCGTTCTTGCCGTAGTTAAAGCTCACGTCGTACAGCATGCCACTATCAAACTCACCGTTGACGCCGACGACGAAACTCGAATCGTCCTGTGCGCCGTCGAGAAACGGGGTGAAGCCGCCCGGCAATCCGACAAAGCCCTGCTCGCGCAGGCTCTGCGTGTTCGGAATGCCATTGACATCAGGATCATCCGGGTCTGGGTCACAGGCAGGACACCCCTCGCCAAACGCCAGCTGCGAGGTGAATGCCGCGTTCGTATCCGGGTTGCGATAGAAGAAGCGGTAGCGGCCGTCGGTCTCTGCGAGGCTGAAGCGTGCATAAAGCTCGGAGGAGCTACTGATCTCGAAGCCAGAATTTACGAAGAACCGCACGCCATCGGTTTGCGGTCGACCCCAGGTTTGCGTCAGAGGCGCGTCTCCAAAAGGCGCGTCTGCGCCAACTTGTGGACGGCCGGCGTCGATCAAAGCCTGTGCGTCGGGCCGTTGAACGCCGCGCGACAGAGCATCGTTGTCGACGTATTCGATCGAGGCATTGACGAAACCACCATCGCCAATGGGCACGCCGATGTTGGCACCGGCGTGCAGGCTCTGCTCGCCTTCAAAGTGCTCGCCGTATTGCAGTTTTACCTGGCCGCCCTCTGGCGCATCTTTCAAAATGAAGTTGATGACACCGGCGATTGCGTCGGAACCGTATTGCGAAGCAGCGCCGTCTCGCAGCACTTCGACACGCTTTACGGCCAGACCCGGAATCATGCCGATATCGACGCCATGCGCACCGTTACCGGCGGCAGGTGCGAAGAACTGCACGAGTGCCGAGCGATGGCGGCGCTTGCCATTGATGAGCACCAGTGTCTGGTCGGGCGCGGTGCCACGAAGCGACGTCGGCCGTACGAAGGCGCTGCCATCACCGGTAGCCGGTGTCGCCGTATACGATGGCACCAGTGCTTTAAGATTGTCGGTAAGATCGGCCGTGTTACCCAGCGCGCCGAAGTCCTCGGCGCTGATAACATCGACGGGTACCGGCGAGTCGCCCGCCGAACGCGCTTTGCCGCTGCGCGAACCGGTCGTAACGATTTCCTCGATGAGTTCGTCATCCTGTGCGAAGGCGGTCTGGAACGACAACCCGCTACCAACAAGCGCAGCCGTCAGCACGGCAAGCGATAGTGTCTTCTTGTTCATCTGGTTTCCCCCCTGTTAAGGACCATCCGAATTGTAATGCGACACGTAAATGTGCCGCTTTGTCTTATAATTATTATGAATTACGGTAGCCGATAGCCCTTGCTAATGCAACGAGCGAGGCTCGATGCCGCGCAGGCGACCGTAGTCTGAGCGTTGCAATCGGGACGGTCGAATAACAGAGTCAAGCGGCTCAATCGCCATAGATCTGCTGCGGCAGCCACGTCACGATATCCGGAAAAATTGCCAGCAGCAGCAAAGCAAGTATCTGAATCGCAACGAACGGCACGGCGCCGCGATAGATCTGCGCGGTGCTTACCGATGGTGGCGCAACCCCACGAAGATAGAATAGCGCGAAGCCGAACGGCGGCGTCAGGAAAGAGGTCTGCAAGTTGATTGCAATCATGATGCCAAGCCAGACAGGATCCAGCCCCATCGCCAATAGCACCGGACCTACGATCGGCACAACGACGAACGTGATTTCGATAAAGTCGAGCACGAATCCGAGCAGAAACATAACCAGCATTACGACAAGCACCGCGCCAATGACGCCACCCGGCAACGCTTCAAGAACAGTCCGCACGCCGTCATCGCCACCATAGCCGCGAAACACAAGAGAGAACACAGAAGCACCGATGAGTATCAGAAAGACCATGCTGCTGATGCTGAGCGTGCTCCGCATGATTTCCGTCAGGCGAACAAGCGTGAGTTCGCGTCGATAAATCGCCAGCAGCAAGGCACCCATGCCACCGACGCCGGCCGCTTCGGTTGGCGTTGCAAGCCCCTTGAGAATGGATCCCAGGACGGCGAATATCAGCAACAGGGGAGGTAGCAATGCGCGAAGCACCTGCGCCAGCGATACGCGCTGCCCGGCCCCCCGATCGTGTGCGGGCATCGTCTCCGGCCGGAAAAACGCGACGCCGAGTATGTAAAGCACGTACAAGAGGACAAGCATCAAGCCGGGAATTAGCGCCCCGGCAAACAGGTCCCCTACGGATACGGTTTTCGGCGAGTACACGCCCATTTCCAGCTGCGCCTGCTGATAGGCCGTCGTCATCACGTCGCCCAGCATGACAAGGATGATCGACGGCGGAATAATCTGCCCAAGGGTGCCGGATGCACAGATCGTCCCCGCCGCGACTTCGGACGAATAGCCCCGCTTGATCATTGTGGGCAAAGACAACAGCCCCATCGTGACAACCGTAGCACCGACTATCCCGGTGCTCGCCGCGAGCAGCATGCCAACGAGCGTTACCGAAATGCCCAGGCCGCCGCGCAGAGCGCCGAACAATGCGCTCAGCGTATCCAGCAACTCCTCGGCGATGCGAGCGCGCTCCAGGGTCACACCCATGAAGACGAACAAAGGAACGGCAACCAGCGTTTCGTTGGTCATGATGCCGAAAACGCGGTTCGGTAAACCCGACAACAGGGCTTCGTGAAAGCTGCCCCCAAGAACGCCGACAGTTGCGAAAAGCAGCGCGGTGCCGCCGAGCGTGAAAGCGACCGGAAAACCCGCAAGGAGCAGCAGAATAACTGCCAGGAAGAGCAGTGCGGCAACCCATTCCATGACTAATCCTGCCTCAACGTTCTTACCGAGCGGAGCGCCAGCGACAGCCCTTGCAAAGCGACTGTGATGGGCATCAACAGCAGTACCGACTTCAAAAGCGGAATCAATGGATACGGCAAGCCACCCGATTCCCGCGAAGCCTCCCGCACGCTCCAGGATGCCGTGACGAAGTCGACAGATTTCCAGCCCAGGAATACGCACAGAGGTAAAAGAAAAAGGATAACGCCGATAAGGTCGACCCAGGCGCGACGCGTAGCGCTCATCGTTCGGTAGAAAACGTCAACGCGAACGTGATCGTCTTGCTGCAAAGTGTATGCGGCACCCATCATGAAGACGACGGCGTGCATCCAGACCACGGACTCCTGCAACCAGACCAGACCGGCGTCGAATACGTAGCGCATGACGACGACAACGCAGGTAACCAAAACCATAAACAGTGTCAGCCAGGCCGAAGCCTTGCCGATGATGGCGCTTATCCGGTCGGCCAGGTTGCTTGGCGCCACGCTATTCACGGCAGCACGCAGGCGCTTAAGTTCGCCAAAACGTTGGCGTTATCAGCACCAGGAGCGTGAATATCTCCAGGCGACCGAGCAACATCCCGGCGACCGCAATCCACTTCGCGGTGTCCGTCAGAGACGCAAAGCCCGAGGCAACGTCACCGAGCCCGGGACCTAAGTTGTTCAGCGTTGCGGCTACGGCCGAAAACGCCGTTACCTGGTCGAGGCCTGTGGACATCATGGCCAGCATCATCACGCCAAAGACGATGATGTACACGGAGAAGAACCCCCAGACCGCATCGACAACCCGATATGGAATGGCCTTGTTGCCGAGCTTCACCGGAATCTCGGCACTCGGATGCACCAGGCGTACGATCTCACGGACACCCTGCTTGTAGACCAGGAGACAGCGAATGACCTTTATTCCACCGGCAGTCGATCCGGCAGAGCCGCCGATGAAGCTCGCGAAAATCAGCATAACGGGCAGAGCCGCGGGCCACATTGCGTAATTCTCGGTAGTAAAACCCGTGGTTGTCGCGATCGACACGGCCTGGAACATACCGTTGATAAACGTATCGCCCACGTCATTGAGGCCTCTGTAGACCAATAAACCAGCTACAACGACTGCCGAAAGGGCAAGCAGAATGACGCCATAAGCGCGAAACTCCGGGTCCTGGAAATAGTGTTTCACCGAGACGTACCGCCAGGCAAAAAAGTGCAGCGAAAAATTGATGCCTGCGACGAACATGAAGAATATGGCGACCAGATCGATAGCTGCGCTGTCGAAATAGCCGATGCTCAAATCGTGTGTTGAAAACCCGCCAATGGCGACGGTTGAAAACGCGTGGCACAGCGCGTCGAACCAACCCATGCCGGCAAGTCGGTAGCCCACCATGCAGGTAATGGTGAAAGCAAGGTACACATACCAGAGGGCCTTGGCTGTCTCCGTGATCCTTGGCGTAAGCTTGGTGTCTTTGACCGGCCCGGGCGTTTCCGCTCGATACAGCTGCATACCACCGACCCCGAGCATGGGGAGGACGGCCACCGCCAGGACGATAATTCCCATGCCGCCAAGCCACTGTAGCTGCTGCCGGTAGTACAGAATCGACACCGGCAGATCATCGAGCCCCTTCAATACGGTGGCCCCGGTCGTTGTCAGACCGGACATCGATTCGAAAATCGCGTCGGTCAGAGATAGTGACAGGCCATCGGCAAAATACAGGGGCGCGGCGCCAAAGGTGCCCAGTACCGTCCAGAACGCAGCGACGACCAGAAAACCGTCACGCAGGCGAAGGTCCTTACGTGAGCGATGCACGGGTAACCAGCAGAGCAGGCCAGCTGCCAACGTTATGCCAAAGCCCTCGACAAAAGGCAGCCACGAGTGATCGTTGTAATAAATGCTGAAAATAATCGGCGGTAGCATGGTGACGCTGAACATCATCAGCAACAAACCGAGAATGCGTTGTACGACCGTCCAGTTCATGAGGCTTTAAACGAAGGAGACGCCGACCTGGAACAGACTCTCCAGACTCTCGATCTTGCGACGGTCGGTCATGAACAGAATCATGTGGTCGTCGGCCTCGATGACGGTATCGTGATGCGCGATGATGACCTGGTCACTACGCACGATAGCGATGATGGCGGTCCCTTTCGGTAAGTCGATGTCTTCGATGGCGCGCCCAACTACTTTCGAACTCTGTTCGTCACCATGTGCAATGGCTTCCATGGCCTCGGCTGCGCCGCGTCTCAGGGAGTGAACTCTGACGACGTCACCGCGCCGCACATGCGCGAGCAGCGAACCAATCGTGACCTGCTGCGGCGAAATGGCAATGTCGATGCTGCCCGACTCGACAAGGTCAACGTAGGAGGCCCGGTTGATCAGCGCCATCGCCTTGTGAGCGCCAAGTCGCTTCGAGAGCATGGAGCTCAATATGTTGGCTTCCTCTGAATTCGTTAGCGCACAGAAGACGTCGACATTATCGATGTTCTCCTCGAGCAATAGCTCCTCATCGGCAGCATCGCCAACGAGTACGATCGCTTTGTTAAGTTGCTCTGAGATATCGCGGGCGCGCCGATAGTCACGCTCGATAATCTTCACCTGGTTGGTTTGTTCGAGTGCGAGTGCCAGGCGCACGCCAATATTACCGCCGCCGGCGATCACGACGCGGCGGACCGGGTCCTCCAGGCGTCGCATCTCACTCATAAACACGCGAATGTCCTTGCGGTCGGCGATAAAGAAGACCTCATCGTCCTCCTGGATTACCGTATCGCCGTCCGGCAGCATGGCTTTCCCCTGGCGATAGATCGCCGCAATGCGCCCTTCGGTATTCGGGATGTGGTCTTTGAGCGTTGCGATGCGTTGTCCGACGAGCAGGCCGTCGCGATCGGCTTTAACGCCCACGAGCCGCACGCGTCCGTCAGCGAAGTCGAGCACCTGGGATGAACCCGGATAGAGAATGAGCTGCTCGACGTAAGAACAGACCAGCTGTTCGGGGCTGATACGCACGTCGATCGGAATCGCATCCTGCGTAAACAGCTTGGTCGCATTCATGTATTCGGCGGAGCGAATGCGGGCTATTTTCGTGGGCGTTCGAAACTGCGTGTAGGCGACCTGACAGGCGACCATGTTGGTTTCATCGCTGTCAGTCAAGGCGACAACAATGTCCGCATCTCGCGCACCGGCCCGCTGCAGCACCTCGGGATAGGCGGCGTGACCAACGACGGTACGGATATCAAGGCGGTCCTGCAGCTCGCGGAGAACATCCGGGCGTCGGTCGACGACGGTGACCTCGTTAGCTTCCTCGCGAGATAAATGATAAGCCGCCGAGGAGCCAACCTGGCCAGCACCGAGAATGAGAATCTTCATCGAAAACTGCGAATTGCCAAGACAGGAGGCTAGTCTACATCAGATCAGAAACGCGGCTCACGAGTATTTAAGAGACCGTTTCCAAATTGGCATACGTAAGAACCAGCCATTTCGTACCCGCTGACTCGAAATTGACTTCAACGCGCGCGTGCGCGCCCTGCCCTTCGCAATTAAGGATGACACCCTCGCCAAATTTCTTATGGCGGACCCGCTGGCCGAGGCGTATGCCGAGCTCACTACCCGCAGTCGTCGACGTTCGCTTACGCTGCGACGATGGCGCAGGCCGCATAGGCCTTACGACCTGCACACGGGGGCGAACCTCTTCCACGTGCTCATCCGGTATCTCGGCGATAAAGCGCGACGGCTGTGAGTAGTTATCCATGCCGTGCAGTCGTCGCTGCTCGGCATGCGTGATGTACAGAGTTTGCTTGGCCCGTGTGATACCCACATAACAGAGCCGACGCTCTTCCTCCAGACCGTTTGGATCGGCAATCGACCGCTGGTGTGGAAACAGGCCATCCTCCATGCCGCACATAAAGACGAGCGGAAACTCGAGGCCCTTCGCGGAGTGCATCGTCATCAGTTGAACGCAGTCTTCCCAGGCATCGGCCTGGCCTTCCCCGGCCTCAAGAGCCGCGTGTGATAGAAACTCGTCCAGCGGCGTCATTTCCTCGGCCGGATCGGGCTCGAAACTCTTGGCAGCGCTGACAAGTTCGAGCAGGTTCTCGACGCGGGTCTCGCCTTTCTCTCCCTTCTCTTTCTTGAAGAAGTCGATAAGACCGCTGGCATAGATAACGTGGTCGACCTGGTCATGCAACTCCAGGCCCTGGGTCTCGCGAGCCATGCGCTCAATGAGAGACAGGAACGCATTAACCGCGTTAGCCGCTCTGCCATTCAGCTGGTCAATTGCTGTTGCACCCGCGGCCTGCCAAAGTGAACAGGCATTTGCGCGCGCATACGAACGCATCAGTTCGATCGTACGAGCGCCGATGCCACGCGTCGGTTTATTGACGATGCGCTCAAAAGAGCTGTCGTCGTCGCGATGAGAAATCAGTCTCAGGTACGCCAGCGCATCCTTGATCTCGGCACGCTCGAAGAAGCGTAGTCCGCCATAAACGCGATACGGTATTCGCGAGTTGATCAGCCCTTCTTCAAGCACTCGCGATTGGGCGTTAGACCGATACAGAATCGCGGTATCCGACCTTGCATTGCCCTGCTCGATCCAGTCGCGAAGCCGGCCGATTACGAAGTCAGCCTCATCGCGCTCGTTGTACGCTGAATAGACCCGGATCGCCTCGCCCTCCTCGCCTTCGGTCCACAGGTTCTTGCCGAGACGGGAATTATTATTGGCGATTACCGCATTGGCCGCGTTGAGAATCGTTGCCGTTGATCGGTAATTTTGCTCGAGCTTGACGACGCGCGTGGCAGGAAAGTCTTTCTGGAAACAATGTATGTGCTCAACGCGGGCACCCCGCCAGCGATAGATAGACTGATCATCGTCGCCGACGACGAATGGCACGCCGTGACTCCCTGCAAGCAAACGCAGCCACGCGTACTGAATCGCGTTCGTGTCCTGGAACTCGTCGACAAGCAGGTGCTGAAAGCGGCGCTGATAATGCGACAATAGCTCCGCATTGTCCCGCAGTAACTCGTGCGCGCGCAAAAGCAGCTCGGCGAAATCGACCAGTCCCCCGCGCTGGCAGATTTCCTCGTAAGACTGGTACAGTGAGATCATCTGCCTGCGGTCTGCATCGTTCTCATCGTCGAGGTGTTGTGGGCGCAGGCCCTCGTCCTTCTGCGCATTGATGAACCACTGAATTTCCCTGGGAACCCAGCGGCCGTCGTCGATCTCGAGGTTCTTTAGCAGGCGTTTGATGAGCCGAAGCTGGTCGTCCGAGTCAATAATCTGAAAGTTCTGTGGCAGCCCCGCTTCTCGCCAATGGCGGCGCAACATTCGGTGGGCCAGCCCGTGGAACGTCCCTATCCACAGGTTCTGCACCGGCAGTCTCAGCAGCGTCTCGATGCGGCCGCGCATCTCGGCGGCGGCTTTGTTGGTAAACGTTACGGCGAGCAGGCTCTGCGGCGAAACGCCTTCGACGTCGATAAGCCACGCCGCACGGTGAACGAGAACCCGGGTCTTGCCTGAACCGGCACCGGCAATCACGAGGGTCGGCTCCGCAGGCGCCGTAACGGCCTGCCGCTGTGCGTCATTCAGCTGCTCGAGGATCGGTGTGACGTCCATAAGGGATCGAGCGTCATCCGCTCATCGCTTGAATTCGGGAGCGACGAAGTCTAGCAGAGAATCACTGCTGCCAGCGTACCCCGAGGATGTACTGATTCCGCTCATACTGGATGCGCGTGTCGTTGGAGGCCGTGTCGCGATAACGGATTTCGCCGACGAGGCTCAGGTTATTCGTCATCCGGTAAGCGCCGATGATGCTGGCCTCCGCAGTCTCCAGGGTCTTGCGGCCGGCGACCGGGTTGTGGAACGCGAACGCGTTGGCGTAATCGTAATTCCGGTAGATGGCTCTGACGTCAAGATCAAATCGTTCCCGGAACGTCCAGTGAAAATCCAGACGATAACTGTCGAGCGTATAGTCATTGTATCCGACATATTGATCGGTACGCTCCGTGCGCTCGACGTCGAAACCAAACCACATGCTGCTGGTGATGCGCTGTCGTGCCCGCAAACCGAGGGAGAAATAGTCGTATCGCACAGTGGGGTTCCCCAGTCGCTGTTGACCATCCAGGTCATACGACGGTCGATCGCTATAGCGCCGACTGAAGTACCCGGCAGTCACGCGGAACAACGAGGTCGGCGTAAACTTGTACTGGCCATAAAGGTCAACAAGGAAATACTCGTGGTCGTACTCGGGGACGACCCCTGTTTCCTCGTAATCCCACAGCTGACCCTTGAATGACGCACCGAACGACAGGCGCTCATGTGCTTGCCTGAGGGATAGCTGCGGACCATAGCGCAGGTAATTCATGCGATCATCGATGTTCGTTCCGTCGACAATCCGGCTGCCGCCGTCGTCCGGGTCAAAGTAGATCTCGTCGTGCTTCGCTATCGTGAATGCGCTCTTGACGTCGCGTTTTCTTGATCCCTGCTTGCGGCTGTACTCATTGCCAAAGCTCAATTCGTGCAGGTATTCGTTGGCGTTGTCGAGCTCCTTGTCCTGGTAGTAGCGGCCGGCCAGGCGGTAGGCGCCATAGAATCCTTCGAAAGGCAGGCTGTTGATCGTGTACTTGGCGCGCATGCTCACCGGCATGAAAGCACCGCTTTTCGTGTCGGGCGTAACGATAGGTAGTGCGGGATCCGAGAAATCAATGTAATTCTGGTCCGGTGTACGAAACACGTTGTCGTCGCTACCGAAACTCACGCGGACACGAAGATCCAGCTTCGCAAACTCTCGCTTCTTCTTCTGTTCGACAACCCGAATGTCAAATTCGTCGGGCACAGCCTGCGCTTCACGTATTCGCGAGATTGCGACAACGGCAAATGTCTGCAGCCGGCCGTTCTGGTTTTGGTCGCGGACGAGCCGGAACCAGCGCAGCGCCTCATCCAGACTGCCGGCGGCATAGGCATTCAGGCCGAGGTTGTACTGTGCCGCCACGCGCAGGCCAGGGTCGGTAAGCGCTTTTTGCAGCGCGTCACGCGCGCGATTGTGCTGGCCGGCGCGGTAATGCGCTATGCCGGTGTTGTAGTGTAAGAGTTCGGAATCGAGACCCTCATCGGCGGCCTGCCGGTAGCGCAGCAGCGCCGCCCAGTAGAGATCATCGCGGAACAGCCGGTTGCCATCCTCGAAGTACTGCTCAGCCGTCATCGCCGAAGCGCTCTTAAGCGGCGCCAGGCCCGCGAACACAGCGAATACGAGCAGGCAGATTGCGAGAGATGTCTTCCGGGTCATGAGGATGAGGGGATTCCGCGTTATGTCAGATCAGAAGGGTAACGGCATTACCGGCATCAAAACTATGACGTGGTGCAAAAAAACACCCCCGAGTCGTCAACAAACGGGGGTATTTTGTGGTTTCACGCCGAACAGCAGCCGATTGTTGCGAACAGCATCGAGCTAGTCGGCGATTTCGACCTCCAGCTCGTCGTCGTCATCCTCTTCCTCTTCCTCTTCGTCGAATCTGTCGTCGTCGACGTCCTCGCCATCTTCGAAGTCGTCTTCGTCTTCGAGTTCATCTTCCTCGAACGCGTCGTCGTCCTCAAAGTCATCCTCAAAATCGTCTTCGAAATCATCGCTCAACTCATCCTCGTCGGACTCATCACGCTCCTCATCGTCGATTTCGTCTTCGGATTCATCGTCGACTTCGTCTTCCCAGTCCTCATCGTCGACATCATCGTCATCTGGGCCGCGCATCTCGGAAATCGTGTCGTCGAGATCGGTGACATCATCGAGGACCTCCATTGTTACATCGAGGTCGTTCAGTTTGTCCGCGCGCGCGACGGTCGGGTAGAACGCCACGATCGTCAATGCCAGAATCGCGAGGAAAATATTGATCTGCTTCATAACCTGCTCCCTTAGGTCACTTCTATGCGCAGCCGAAACGTTCGGTTGCGGTCTTTGTGTTCCAGCCGCGCGAGAACCTCACCACCGATAGGCGATACCGCGATGAGTTCCAGCGGCAGCAAGTTCTTGCCTTCATTCAGGCTGGTTTGCCAGCTAATCTCACGCTGTCCCGGAAAGCCTGCAAGCTCGATTCCATCCGGTAGCGTAACGGTAAGAATGGCGGAATCCAGAGCCGTAGCCGACGCAAACACGAGGTTTACAGTGCGCGGGTCCTCGAGCGTCATCGTGACGCCAGGTATACCGGGCTCTGTTGGCGGTATGTCCGGTGTGTTCATGAGGAATCCGCCGACGAACCAGAGCGCGATACCGGCGGCCACCGCAGACCCGAAGCCGGTCATGATCCAGCGGTTGCGCAGTCGGCGAGAGCCTTCGTGCGTCGCGCGGGCAAGCGCCTGGTCGTAAAAAGCCTCCGATGCTTCAGGCACCGGGTAGTCTTTCAACAAGGCCTGTAGCGCCTGGTCCTCTTTGTCCAACTCTTCAGTCTGCATGCTTTTGTCTCATCTATTACCTAACACGAATCGCCTCAAGGAAAGGTTCCGCTTTGCGTCAGGATATCCCGTAATCGTGTCCGCGCGCGATGCAGCCGAGACTTGATGGTTCCCACGGGGAGCCCTGTAAGCTCATGTATTTCTTTAAGTTTATAGCCTTCTGAGTCGTGTAAAAGGACAACGATTCGGTGTTCATCGCTGAGTTCGGAAAGTGCGGCTTCGAGCGCTCTTATTGCGTCCAATCTCTCGTTGTTGCCGACCGGATTGTCATTGCCCGGCATGCCCTCGATCCCCTCGCCTGCCAACTCCCCATCGTGGACCGTGTGCAGCCGTCGTCGCGCGAAGCGCCGCCGCTCGTCAACAAACAGGTTATACATCACGCGCGAAAGCCAGGAGCCTGGCTCGTCGATTCGGGCGAGATCGTCGAGCTTTCCATACGCTTTGATGAGCAGCTCCTGAAAAAGATCCTCCGCTTCCGGTCTACGGCCGGTCAGGCGCCAGGCAAGGCGATAGAGCCTGTCGAGGTGCGGGCGCACCATGCGTTCGAATGCCAGCTGGCGGTCGGGTGGTCGATGTTTGCTCGTCATATGCGCTGCAAGTCTATTACGGCATCTCGCTCAAGATCCCGACTCATTTGGCATTTTAGAGAGTTTACGAGCGACCTAAGGCACGCTGCCCGCCTTCATGAATACATAATTGCGATGTCTTATCGACGGGTGAACATGAGGATATGCAGCTTGCTGGTCGAACGGTATGTACTGCCCGCGCCCTTTGTTGAAAAAGCTCTTGTGGTCCTCGCGCGTGACGAAGAAAAAGTAGCCTTCGTAACCGAGGCGAGTCAGAAACGAGAACAGTTCGCCGCTCTCTGCCTCGTCGTCATGACATTCGAACAGCAAGGTCGGCATGTCGCGTACCAGCAGCTTTTGCGCGCCTCGAAAAACCTCGAGTTCATGACCTTCGACGTCACACTTGATGAACGACACGGGGCCGATCGGATGTTCACTGATGTAGTCGTCGAGGGTAATGACAGGGATTTCGATTTCGTCAAGTCCGGTCGTGGCCCTGCTGTGAAAGCTTGCCATGCCGGATCCTGCTTCGCTTCGACGCATCGTCAGGGTGCCGTGCCTCGATGACAATCCTTTGTTCACAATGATCATGTTATCGAGCGCAAAGCTCTGCTTTACGTCTTGCAGGTGCTTGCCGAGCTCAGGCTGTGCCTCGAATGCGAGTAAATGGCCGTGTGGCCCGGCAGCGCGAGACATGTAAATGGAGAAAACGCCTTTATTGGCGCCGATATCGATCACGGTGCTGCCGGTCAGCCCGGCTTCTCGGACATAGCGGATATCGGGGACCTCGGATTTGAAGCGCAGCCGCCAGCAGCGGTGCACCATGTGCAGTTTCTCGTAAAAGCTTAAAGACATGCCACCGCGTCAGAGGCTTATTCGAAAAAGAAGGTAATGATCGACGAGTATCGCCGCGAACAGAATCCCCAGGTAAGTGATCGAATACTTGAATGTCTTCATCGGCAGCTCGTTGTCATCGGGAAGCCGATACATCTGGATTGCGTAGTAAAGGAAGAACGCATCGAGCACCAGAGCCGAGAAGAGATAGATCAGGCCGCTCATACCAATCAGGTACGGCAAGACTGTTACGAGGACGAGCAATATGGTGTAAAGCAGAATGTTGAGGCGGGTGTATGCCTCACCGTGTGTGACCGGCAACATCGGGATGTCGACTTTCGCATATTCTTCTTTTCTGGCAATCGCGAGCGCCCAGAAATGTGGCGGCGTCCACACGAAAATGATGAGAAACAGCAATAAGGCACCGCTATGTACTTCATTGGTTACCGCGGCCCAACCCAGAATGGGTGGCGCGGCGCCGGCTGCACCGCCGATGACGATGTTCTGCGGAGTCGCTCGTTTGAGGAAGACGGTATAGATGACCGCGTAGCCGATCAGCGAACAAAATGTCAGCACGGCAGTCAGCGGGTTCACGAGAAACCATAGAATGACCATGGAAACGACGCAGAGTCCGGACGCGAAGGTCAGCGCGGCCTGCTCTGTCAACTTGCCCTGAGGCAACGGTCGGCCGCGGGTGCGCATCATCTGAATATCGACGCGCGCGTCCAGAACATGGTTAAAAACGGCCGCTGAAGAAGCAGCAAGACCTATGCCGAGTGTGCCGAATACCAGCGCGGCGGCCCCCGGCCAGCCGGGCACGGATACAAACATGCCGACAATCGCCGTAAAGACAATCAGAACGACGACACGAGGTTTGGTTAACTCGTAGTAGTCGCGCCAGTCTGTATAGGTATCTACGTTCGCGTCCACACTCTTGTTCCATTCAGCCGATGCGGGACAATTCAAGCAGTCGTTCGATGTCCTCGACCATCTCCTTCGGATCGAGGTCCGGCCGGAAGTACATCACCAGGTTGCCGAGTGGATCGATCAGGAAATAGCCGCCGGCTGCGAGTTCAGCAGGTCTTTGTTCTTCGAGCAGACCGCTAAGGCTGCTATCGCTTTGGCTAATCAGTCCTGCATGCTGGTCAGCGAGCCACACTGTATCGGGCAGGGATTCGCCGTGCAAGAAGACCCGCTGCACACGATCCATCTCCTTGCCGAGCATGAGGCGGGACTGGCGAAGCGTGAGTAGCGAGTATTCGCAGGCCTCGTCGCAGATGCCGAGGTTCGAATAAACGAGCAGCCAGTGGTCCCCGATGTGCTGATTGATCGAAGCGTCTGGCAGCGCCTCGCTGATGTTGATCAAGGGCTCCAGCAATTGCCCGTGGTTTGTTTTGCCCTCGGGCCTGAAACCTTCACCGCTAAAGTACAGCCAGGCCGCCAGTATCAGCGGCCCGAAAAACACCAGTGAGATCAGGAATAACTGAACCCGACCAGCGGGGTCTTTTCGTTTTGTCATGACTGAAATCGCTTTTTTCGGTAATTCCAGGTGAGCAGGGCCGCCAGAACCACAGCCATGGCGAACCACTGAAACGCATAGCCGAAATGTTTCCCGGGCCCGAACTCCGTCGGCACCCATTGTCGCAGGAATCCGTATTCCTCTTCATGGTCCATGAGCAGAACAAACGGTTGAACCGGAACACCGAGCGCCGCGGCAATCTCATCGCTATCTGGGTAGACCGCCCGCTTTGGCCAGTCGGAAGCGAGATCTATCGCATCGCCCATTTTGTAGCCGGCGCGCGGTAGCGATCCTGCGCGCCCGCGGACGGTGGTCCGCGTCGTCTTTATAGTCAGCAGGCTGGCGTCCACGCCAGCGCCACTTTTCTCGATCCAACCTCGATTGACCAGTAACACCGGTTCATTTTTCTCGCCGATCAGTGGCGTCAGGACGTAATAGCCATAGCGACTGTTGACGATGATATTTTCCAGCAGGAACTGGTGGTCGTTGTCATAACGACCGGTCGCTTTGAGCCTTTGAAATGGCCGTACGTCCATCCCGTCCTGCCACGCAGCGAAGCCGGTCTCGTCGCTGAACGCCGCGCGGTCCGCACGCTTCTCCAACCCACGGCTGATTTGCCATGCGCCGAGCCCTGCGAATTGTACGACCAGCAGCGCCCCGACAATCAGCGGCAGCCAGGCTGGTAGCGGCTTTTTCGTGTTGGTGTTCACGGTATAATGAATTTTCGATAGGGAGCTGTTATGAAATTCGTCGTATTCATCCTGCTGGCTGCGATTGTCGTTAGCCTCGGAACCGGTCTGTACTACCTGCGTCGCGAGGATGCGGATTCGCCGAAAATGCTCCGGGCCCTGGAGATACGCGTGGGCCTGTCGCTGGTATTGATCCTGTTCCTCGTCGCTTCTTACTTCATGGGCTGGATTGTACCCTCGACGCAGTAACGCCCGCTGCTCCCGGAACAGCGAGAAACGGGCGCCAGGGCGCCCGTTTCAATGAAACCGGTTTTGCCGGTTGCCTACATCCAGTAGACAAAAACGTACAGGCCCACCCAGACTACATCCACGAAGTGCCAGTACCAGGCAACCGCCTCGAACGCGAAATGGTGTTCGGGCGAGAAGTGACCTTTCAGTACCCTGAAGAAAATAATCGTGAGCATGATCGCGCCGATCGTGACGTGCATGCCGTGAAAACCGGTGAGCATGAAGAACGTGGAGCCGTAGATACCCGTCGTCAGCTTGAGATTCATGTCCTGGTAGGCATGCACGTACTCGACACCCTGCAGGTACACGAAGATGAAACCCAGTACGAACGTTGCGCCAAGGAAGATTGCAAGCTGGGCCCGCTTGCGGGCGAGCAGCGCGTGATGTGCGATCGTAACGGTGATACTGCTGCTGAGTAGCAGGACGGTGTTAATCAGCGGCAGGCCGAAAGGCGGCATCGCTTGATACTCGCCGCCGATACCGCCCGGGCCGTCAGTCGGCCAGGTGCTCTCATAGCCTTCCCACAAGAGAAGATTGGTGAAGAAATTGTTGCTCGACCCGCCCAGCCAGGGTATGGCCATATTACGCGCGTAGAACAAGGCACCGAAGAACGCGGCGAAAAACATGACTTCCGAGAAGATGAACCAGAACATGCCCTGTCTGAAGGACCTGTCGACCTGGTCATTGTAGAGGCCGCGCTGGTTCTCTCCGATGACGGTGGCGAACCAGCCGGTGATCATGAAGATCAGGACGGCAACGCCCAACATCATGATGTAGAAGCCAGCGTCCGCACCGTTGAGCCAGCTTGATACGCCGACCATCAGGAACAGCAGGCCGACAGAGCCAACGATTGGCCAGTAGCTGCCGTGAGGGACGTAGTAGCGATCGTCTGTATGTGTTGCCATGTTAGGGCCCTGTTATGCGATTAAAGTGCGCCGTTCGCGGCGGAACGGGCAGTATCGAAGAATGTGTACTGCAGCGTAATGGTGTCTACGTATTCCGGCAGCTTGGGGTCAACGATGAACTGCAGGGGCATTGCTCTTGCCTCGTTCGCCGCGAACTCCTGGCTCGTAAAGCAGAAGCACTCGATCTTGGTGAAATGTTCGGCAGCAGAAACCGGTGCAACGCTCGGTATTGCCTGCGCCACTTTGTCCGCCCGAGTCAGGTTCTTCGCCGTGAACGTGGCGAAATACATTTTTCCCGGATTGACGGTCATGCTGTCGACATCGGCGGCGAACTCGAACGGCGCATAGGAATTGACGGTCGTGACAAACTCGACACGAATTTCGCGCGACAGGTCGGGCGCTTCTTCGACGGTGGCTGCCGAGGCGTTGGTCCTGCCGCCAAAGCCGGTAATCTCGCAAAACACGTCGTACAGCGGCACCAGGAGGAAGCCGAAGCCGAACATGGCGACCGCCAGCAGCAGCAGGCGCCGCGTCAGCGAACGGTGCTCGGCACTCAGTTTTTTCTCGTGCTCATCCATAATTCTCAGGCGCGCAGCACCCCGATCATGATGAAGCCGACGTAGAAAGCGATGGCAATCGCGGCGACGATAAAAGCCGTGCGTCGAATTCCCCGCTTGCGCTCCGCGTCGTTCATTCTTACTCGAACACCTCGCTCGCTATGCGCGCCTTCGGCGGCGTTTCGAACGTGTGGTAAGGCGCCGGCGACGGCACGGTCCACTCGAGGCCGCGCGTGCCCTCCCAGACACGATCCGTCGCTTTGCTGCCCTTGTAGGCGGTGAGCAGAACAGCAACGAAGATGAGCTGAGACACGCCGAATCCGATCGCGCCTATACTCGCGATCGTGTTGAAATCGGTGAACTGTGTCGAATAGTCCGGGATTCGGCGAGGCATGCCGGCGAGGCCGAGGAAGTGCATCGGGAAAAACGTGACGTTGACGAATATCGTCGACGTCCAGAAGTGCAGCTTGCCGAGCCGCTCGCTGTACATGTGACCCGTCCACTTCGGCAGCCAGTAGTAGGCCCCGGCCATGATGGCAAACACCGAGCCCGGCACGAGCACGTAGTGGAAATGCGCAACCACGAAATAGGTGTCGTGATACTGGATGTCGGCGGGCGCGGCGGCCAGCATCAGGCCTGAGAAACCGCCGATCGTGAACAGGAACACGAACGCCAGGGAGAACAGCATCGGCGTTTCGAACGTCATCGAACCGCGCCACATGGTTGCGACCCAGTTGAATACTTTCACGCCGGTGGGAACCGCGATCAGCATGGTTGCGAACATGAAGAACAGCTGGCCCGTCAGCGGCATGCCCACCGTGAACATGTGATGCGCCCAGACGATGAAAGACAGGAATGCAATACAGGATGCCGCATACACCATCGAGTCGTGGCCGAACAGGGGCTTGCGCGCAAACGTCGGAATGATTTCCGAGACCACGCCGAATGCCGGGAGAATCATTATGTAGACTTCGGGGTGACCGAAGAACCAGAAGATGTGCTGGAACATCACCGGGTCACCGCCGCCGGCGGCAAGGAAGAAGCTGGTGCCGAAGAACTGGTCGGTGAGCAACATCGTTACGGCGCCCGCAAGCACCGGCATGACGGCGATCAGCAGGTAGGCGGTGATCAGCCAGGTCCAGACAAACATCGGCATTTTCAGTAGCGTCATGTCCGGGGCTCGCATGTTGATAATGGTCACGATGACGTTGATCGCGCCCATGATCGACGAGATACCCATGAGATGGACGGAGAAGATCAGGAACGGGAACGCATCACCGGTCTGCAAAATCAGGGGCGGATACATGGTCCAGCCGCCCGCCGGCGCGCCGCCCGGCATAAACAATGTCGACAGCAAGATGCCGAACGCCACGGGGAGGATCCAGAATGACCAGTTGTTCATGCGCGGAAGCGCCATGTCGGGCGCGCCGATCATCAGCGGGATCATCCAGTTCGCCAGACCGACGAATGCCGGCATCACCGCGCCGAATACCATGATCAGCGCGTGCATCGTCGTCATGGAGTTGAAGAACTCCGGATGAACGAACTGCAGGCCCGGGATCGCCAGCTCCGAGCGAATCACCATGGCCATCGCGCCGCCGATGAAGAACATCGTCAGGCTGAAGATGAGGTACATCGTGCCGATGTCCTTGTGATTCGTGGCAAACAGCCAGCGTCCTATGCCTTTCTCGGGGCCGTGCTCCTCGTCATGATCAAGCGCATCAGCGACTGTAGAACTCATACTGCGTTACTCCGTTGTGTGCGCCGTCAGCTGCGGCACGCATAAAATCCCTAATTACTGTTGTGTGCTGGCAACTCGCGGCGCGCCTTCTTTGCGGGAATCTACCCAGGCAAGATAGGCGTCAGGTTCAACGACTTCCACGACGATAGGCATATAGCCGTGGTCCTTGCCGCAGAGCTCGGTGCACTGGCCCCGGTAGGTGCCCACCTCGGTGGCCTTGAACCAGGTTTCGTTGACGATGCCCGGTATGGCATCTTTCTTGATCGCCAGGTCGGGGACATACCATGAGTGAACAACGTCGTTTGACGTGATCAGCAGGCGAACTTTGGCGTCACGTGGAACCACGACCGGACGATCGACGTCGAGCAGATAGTTCTCAACGGAAGACGGATCAACACCCGACTGCAGGCGACGAGCCTCGAGGCTTGGTTGTGACAGGCTCGAATAAAAGGCGATATCCTCATCCTGATACTTGTAGTGCCACTTCCACTGGTAGGCGGTTACAACGATCGAGAGATCCGGATTTCTCGAGTCCTCGAGCTTCACCATAGTCTCGGCGACGGGTATTGCGATGAGCATCAGTATTACAACCGGAATGACCGTCCATATAACTTCTGCTGTGGTGCTGTGAGAAAAAGTTGCTGGCTTTACGCCCTTTGATTTTCGATGTTTTATCAGCGAAACAATCATTACGCCGAAAACGACGACGCCGATCGCCACGCACCACCAGAAAATCATCATGTGGATGTTGTACGTTTCGAGGCTGAGGTCCGTGATGCCCTTGGGCATGTTGAGCGCCCACTCGGCGTTCGCGGCTGCGCTCAATCCGAGGGCCAGCACGCTTAGAAAGGCCTTTCTTATCATCGATTGTTCACCTTGCAGATCGCCTTGACGATCGCATTACAATTAATTCGCGGATGTGACGAGTAGTCGAACGGCTAGGCTCGCGCTGGTCCGGTGCTCCGGGAAGTTCGTCTGTCGGCCGCTCCGACCGAGAATAGCGGCCAAAACAGCAACGCGAGTGTACTCAAATCGCTATACCCATGCAATCCAAATATGCCGATGCTTAGTGAGATTAATTCTTATTTAACAACGGCTTATCATTTAGACTGGGTTTAAAAAGTTACAATTTCACAATCCGTGCGTCTTTACCGCCGCCGCCGGGCAATGCTGGACGCATCGATAGCGATGTTTCCGGATTCGTCTCTGACGCCGGCGCCCCAGCAGTGGCCGTAAACGAGTTCAAGCTCGAGCTTGAGCTTTTTGTCGCCGCTCTCTCCGGCCAGAACACCCAGCATCTTCTCGAAACGACCTTTGCCCGTGAGCGATCGATTGCGCTGCATTAGCGCGTTTCTCGCACCGACGGCTGTCAGATCGGCGAATAGCTTCCCGGGGCTGTCGTACTGTATGGAAATACGATCGACATCCAGAACCGGATCCCGCAATCCCGATCGAACCAGCGCGTCGCCTATATCGTGCATGTCCAGGAACCGATTGACGTGCGCATGATCATCAACTTCCTCCCATGCACGGCCGATTTCTGTGAGGCTGTCGGGACCGAGCGTTGCGAACGCAAACACACCGCCCTCTCGCAGTACCCGCGCAACCTCGCTGAACACATATTCCGGCCGGTCCACGAACGGCAGCAACAGGTTGGAAAAGACCAGATCCATACTGCCATCGTGAAACGGCAACTTCGATGCATTTGCCTGCACCGTCAAAGGTCGGGCGAAGGAAAAGCGGCTGCGTTTGCGCCTGGCCTCAAGGAGCATCGAGCGCGAAATATCCAGGGACACGATCTGGGCGCCGGCATAGTGCTTGCGAAGTTGCGGGCTGGCGCTGCCGGTGGCTGAGCCGAGGTCGAGAATGCAGCGGGCATCAACGATAAGAGGCGAGAGTCGCGCAAACAAACCTTTACGCGTTACGGCATGCACGAAATCGGCCTCATCAAAAGTGGCAGCTGCACGGTCGAAGCGGCGCCGCAGGTCTCGCTGTTTCCACGTTAGTCTTTCGTTCACGTAACGCTACTGCCAATGCACCGAAGGCAACAAAACTATCACGCTTTATGTGACGAATTGTTCAATTTCGACGGTGGTACCGATTGGTTCGATCGATCAGTAATAAAGTCGTGGGGTCTTTATCGATACTGTTGGCATGCCGCGAGCGAGCCCTTGACGTGCTGCATCGGATTGACGAAGCGATCATGCCGTTGCGATGTGTTTTTTGCGGAACGCGGCTTCACTCCGGTGACCCTGGAATCTGTCGCGGTTGCCATGGCGACCTGCCCTGGGTTCGATTCGCCTGCGAGCAGTGCGCGGCACCCGTGGAGTTCGA
>CAMYMR010000009.1 GCA_947259285.1 uncultured Woeseiaceae bacterium
CGCCTTGCGACGCGTAGTGTGATCGTATTTGAATTCCTTGGTAGTCATCGGCGTGGTTTCTGGAATTGCAGGGGACAATCGTAGGATAAGTAATGCGCACAGTCTACACGCATAAATAGTGCGTACCTACAGATCCTATTATGCGTATAATGTATATTATGTTAAATTACATTCGTGGATGGCACAGCGCCTGCCCCGCAAGACGTCTCGTCTAAGCTGGCCATAAGCGCCCGCGACCTGTGACCCCGGTGATTTCCTGGCTCGATCACGGTTCCGTGTACTGGGTGTCCGAGCGAGCAATAATTGAAGTAATTTGCGCATGGCGCAGCCGATGGCAGTTCGCGCTGTCACGAAACTGACACGAACATGAAGCGCCACGCAACAGGCATTCAGACGTTTACAGATACTTGTTAATCGACATTGTCATGCGACGGTAGCATGCGCTTGAGCGCGATTTTCGTTAGACATAAGCTGACTGGGTAAGCACCTTGGCTTTCCTTTTTTTGGCGTCTTTCACGAGGTACCCATGACCCTCCGGTACAGTTCCACCCGGCATCGACAGCTAATGAAGGCATCCGAATATGCACTGCAGGAAGCAGCCGAATCGCCCCTGCCGCGCGAGTCCCGGATTGCCAGCACAATACTGAACGACGGTCGCAAGTACCGTCACTGGGAGCTGCGACACGCGGATCTGCTTGTGCCGGTCGCCGAGCAACGTGCGAAGAAACGGCAGATCATGGAATTGCGTCGGGCCGAACCGACTGTTCCACAGTACCCTCGATTACCAGGAAGCGATACTGACCGAGCATCGTCAGTACATGGTCGCCGTTTCGAGTCATATCTCCACCGACCACATCATCGATGTGATGCAAGACGACAGCAGCGGGCAATTATTGCAGCAGTATGAAAGAACGTTCGGTCGCTATTTTGAAATGAAGTGTTACATTGCGAGCGCTCGAGACAGCCACACGGTCGATCTGGTCCGTTCGACCGTACGGGATATCAAAGGACAGTTGTTGCGGATCCGCCGTCGCATCGAGACGGAATACCCTGACGTTGACAGCAGCAACTTCTATCAGCAGCAGCTGCTTGCGAGAAGCGGCCGCTATGAGATACGCAACTACCTTTACGTGTAAACCGGGCTCTTAAACCGCCAGCCAGCCAAAGACTCCGCCCGTCAACAGCGCGTATATCAGCGCGTCTACGAATGTGAAGACCGTGGACGACCACTTGCGACCAAACCAGATACTTTCCTGGATATAGGCCGTGCCGTAGGCGATGAACGCGACTGTCCCGCTAATGCGGAAGATCGCGAGATAGTCAGCGCCTGCCGATAGCGTACGACTCACGACGTAAGCACAGACGATGGCGACGAGCAGGTTATAACCGAACATCATCAGGAGCTTGCCGCCCATCCTGGGCAGTCCCGGCGGAACGACCGTGACAAACGCCTGGGGTCCGTCGACTAACTTCTGTTGCATTTCCGGCTGGTTGTACCCTGACCGATCAGCGCAGTGTGGCACGGTATACATGCCCGGCTCACATCCCTTCAGGGCAGCCCGCACGGCCTCCTCATCCGGTGTTTTTTGCCACTCCTTCTTGTGCCAGGGCATCGCCATCCAGATGACGGAACCGGCGACGAAAACGACCACTGCCGATACGACGATCGGCAACCACAGTCCCATAATTGTCATTGAATCCCCCTTTTTCCTTTTACCTGATGTATAGCAGAAACGGGTCGGTTATGCTGATCCTATGGTGATTCGTCTGTTACCACTAATTGCGGGTATCGCGCCTTTCGCGGGCATTACTCTCGCATTCGTGATAGGCGTTAGCTACGACGCCCTGCCTTCCTGCATACCGTACATCGATGGCTGTACCTCGATCAGCTCAACGGGGCGTCGCATGCCCGGTAGCCTCTTGTTCCGTGCAGTCATGTTTCCACAGGCTGCGATACTGGCGTTTCTCTGGTACTTCAGCGTTCGCTGGCTTGTCGCCTTGTCGCCCACCGACAAACCGACTTCGTTGATACTCGGCTTCGGGCTGGTCGGTGCGCTCGCCCTCATCCTCTACGTGACGTTTCTGGGCACTAAACAGCCGTTCTATGAGCTCATGCGGCGCTACGGAATCTATCTGTATTTCCTCGGGACGATTGTCGGCCAGCTGGCCCTCGCCATCGCGGTTTTCAAGCTTGCGAAGAAGAAAGCGATGCGATCCCTGCAGCGATACGGCGTTGTATTACTGTGGTTTTGCGTTTTGCCATTCGCGCTCGGATTCCTCAATATGATCCTCAAGGCGGTGCTCGAAAATGCCGATCGGGCCGAGAATATTATCGAATGGAATGTCGCCCTCATCATGCAGGGCTATTTCATTGTGCTCTATACGGCCTGGCGAAGCACGGGCTTTTCTGCGGACGTCCGCGTCAGCTAATTATTGAACGGATCGGATAGCCGCTCGTCGCTGAGCACCACCGGATCGGTCAACGCCTCGAGGAATGCGATCAGGTCCTTACGCTCGTCATCGCTGAGGTCGAAGCCGCGAATAAATTCGGATTTGTAGGGACTCAGACGGCCATCACCGGCGTATTCACCCTCCTCGATGCGGCGCCCTCCTCGCGCGTAATGATCGATCACCTCGTCAAGTGTCGCGATGCTGCCGTCGTGCATATACGGGGCTGTCACGGAGATGTTTCGCAACGTGGGTGCCTTGAAGCGGCCGATGTCGCGACGCTCGCCCGTCATGTCGTACAGGCCCGTGTTTTCCGCCGGATAATCGCCAGCATTGCCCACGTTGTACAGCCCGGTGTTGTGATAACCAACCTGCTCAACCCGAGCGTTAGCGTGCGTGGTGCTGTCCGTGAAGTTAAACCCGCCGTGACAATGGAAGCACTCCAGTCTTTCGGAGAAGAATAGATTCATTCCCCTGATTGCTGCCTCGCCTAACGCCCGGTCATCGCCGCCCATGTATCGGTCGTACGGCGACTGGAAGCTGACGATTGTCCTGACAAAAGCTGAAATCGCACGCACGCCGTTCAACAAAGAGTACGGATCGTCATCGTTGGGAAACGCTCGTTTCGCGAGCGCCTTATAACGCTCCTCGGTCTTCAGCAGAACGGCAAAGTCATCGGGTCTGGTGCCCAGGCCCATCTCAACAGGGTTGTCGCCCAGCAAGGGTGTCAACGCCTGGTCCTCCAGTCTATCCAGCAGCGGGTTCGCCCAGGTGAGGCGACTGGCGTATGCCACGTTCACAAGGCTCATGGCACCACGCGGATGCGACTCGCCCGTCGATCCAACGGAGCGTGTCTTGCCATCCGTAAAAGCCAGCGCTTGAATGTGGCAGCTGGCGCAGGACATCGTCCGGTTTCCCGACAGGCGCGTGTCGTAGAACAGCCAGCGGCCCAGCTCGACTTTTTCCGCGCTAATGGGATTGTCGGCCGGAATCGCCGGCGCCGGCATATCGTCCGGCAGACGCCATTTGTATTGCTTCTGTCCGATCAGCAAATACATAACCGTCGCCAGCGCCGCGGCCAGGACAAACGATATAGCCAGGTACCTCACTGATGAACCGAGAACACGCGCTGCGTTTGCACGATATTGCCACTCTCGAAATCGATACCGAGCGCGACGAACGGCATGACACACGCCGCTTCCGCAGGTCCTGACGAACAGTCGGTGGGCTGCGCGTCATCGAAATCGACGGCTGCGAAGAATGCTTTGAGATCCACGCGAACGGTGTCTGCGTTTGGCAAAAATTTGTTTATCTCTACAGTCGTCCGATTCGGGAATCGGCAAGCGCTGATGTTTCCAACCGTGCCTTCACAGCCCGAACTGCCAACATGGATCCAGTAACCGTCGTCGTCGGTCTTAACGCCGGCACGGATGAATTTGTAGCCCGAACGCCAGTGCCAGTGCATGGCCGGATCGTCCAGCGGTGCCGGCGCTGTCAACGGGTTTGAGTGATTACTGTCGAACGGTACGCCGACGGTAAACCTAAGTCCGTTGTATTCGCCAGGCGGAACGCCGCCAACGACGTAGGCGAACATGTCACCAGTCCCGTTGGCGCAAGCGCCCTGCCCGTTCTCGAGATCGATCAGCGCCAGGTCAGACTGCTGCCACGGCAGATTCGCGTGAAGTTCAAGCCCGTGCGGACGGCCACCGGAATCGACCAGTTCAAGCTCAGAAACATAAAAGCGCAAATCGCTTAGAGCTACGGGCGCGTCGGAACAGCCGATGGTTTCGCCGCCCCATGTCGCGACGAATGGAATTTTGACGCCGAGATAAGGCTTCGAGCAGGACGCGGCCAGGATCAATATGATCCCGGAGAAAACTAATTGAAAACGACCACGAATCGATTTGGGCCCGATCAGCTCGCAGCTCCGCTCACTTCAGGATTCTCACCCTCGTCATCCTCATCGTGAGCGAATTTGTAGTCAAGCACCCCGGTTGCGAGCAGATCCTGCGATGCCTGGGCGACCGACAGCTCGGTCTCAACCTCGCGAATCTTGGCCTCGGCGTGGACATTTTCTGTCGCACGCTCGGCCAGCTCGGCGCGCAGCTCACGCGTCTTGATAACCGAGTCTTTCAGCTCCTGCGCCGCATGTTCGAGCTTCGTCTGTTGCTCGGTAATGACGTTGTCACGACGCTCAATACCGGCTTTGACCTCCTCGAGTTCCTCCTTGAACGACTCCAGTTCGTCCCGGCCTTTCTGGGCGGCATTCTTGGCGACCCGTACCTCCGCCTCCAGAGACCGAATTCGATCATCACGCGGATCACGATTCCTCGCGCTGCGGCGCGACCGGAGAAAGGACAGCATGCTCGCCAGCAGGAAACCGATCACAAATGTGACGAGGGCAGGTACAAGGTTTTGCGGTAACTCGAACGGCATAGCGTAATAATTATTCGGTTTTCATCCCCATAAAAGGACAGGGTTCTCAGTAATGAAACCGTACGCCATAGCGAAAACCCACCCGGTCTTGGTCCTCTGGAAAACAATATAAGTATAAATTACAATAACTTATACATTTTTCTTAAACAGTTTATTACATCAGGTCTGGCCGCATTGGCTCAGCGGCGGCACCAGTAGACAACATCCTGCACCGCAAGAAAACGCTCCGCAGCTGCGCCTTGTAGCATCGCCAGAGTGCTCGTCATCCCCGCTTCAACACAGCTGCCAGCCGCTATCGTAATCGATCGAGGGGCATCGGGTACAGGCCAACCGGTCGTTGGATCCAGTATATGGCTGTAACGTACGCCGCCTTTTAAAAGCAAACGCCGTGCATCGCCGCTGATATCCAATCCTGTTTGCTTGAGGTCGATCATTCAATCGGCTGCTCCTACCGCCAGGCCTCTGCATTCTGGCCATAATTCAAGTGCTTAGCTTACGCCTACCCCGAAATCCTCCGCAAGAACTGCAATGCCCTGTCGGGAAAATCGGTGAACAGGCCGTCAACAGCCAGTTCATCGACAAAGAAGGCAAGCAGCGCGTCAAAAGACGTGAATCCGTCGGGCAATTCGTCGACCCTGAATGTATACGGGTGTACCGCAAGCCCCGCCTTGTGGGCGCGCTGTACCAGACCGGACGCGAAGATCTTGCCATCGCGCTTTCTCAACCGGTAGGCACGCGGCAACCAGGGACCTATACCGTCTACGGTTCTGGCCAGCCGATCCAGGCCTTCTTGAGTCCGGAGAGCCGCGTATCGGGTGGACGACTCTTGCCAGCTGTCTTCGGCGATGAGCTGAATCAGCTTCATTCGGCAGCCCATTTCGTTCCGTATACGACGCAGTTCCTGCGCGTCGAAGCATTGCACGTACACACGATCCGAGTGTGACTGATACCCATAATCCGCCAGGGTCTTCAGGAAGTCCGGCGTAATATCCACGCCGTCGCCCCGGTGCCACTCTGGCCGCTTTATCTCCGGATAAATACCGACCCGCCGTCCGTTGGACTCTTCCAGCGAACGAACAAACTCGAGTTCTTCCGCAAATGTCTGGATTCGAAAGATCTCTCCCGTATCCTGGTAGCGATCCGGGTATATCGGCGAACCGTCGGGTCCCTTCCGTTCGTGAACATGGAGCCGTTTTAGCTCCTCCAGATCGAAGTCTCTTACATAGTAGCGGCCGTCTGCCCGGTTTCTTCCCGGGTACTGAATGGCAACGTCGGTCACCCGGTCGATATGAATGTCATGCAGGACCACCAGTGCATCATCACGCGTCGCGACTACATCCTGTTCCAGGTAGTCCGCGCCCATGGCGTAGGCCAAGGCCTTGGCGGGCAAGGTATGTTCGGGCAGATAGCCACAGGCCCCACGGTGTGCGATAACCACGGGCCTCATATTCTAATCTACTTTAAAAGTATAAAATAACAATATGATTTAATTAACTATTCAATCGGCCCGTCTGCGTCGAAGCCGGGAAAATCGAGCACTTCCCATCGCGCTGTGTCCTCACCGCGAGCCTGGCGCCGCAGTGCGTCCGCCATTTCTCGGTCATTCCAGTCGATGAGTTCCTGCGTTCGGTCCACGATCTCCTGAGGCGTCTCCGCGACGCCGCCAAACGGACGAATAGCTATCATGTTCTTCTTGTTTGCGGCGGCGACATCCATCATGAATCGAACCAGGTCGGTTTTCTCCTCGTACAGGCCCGGCAATACGAATAGAGCCTCGCATTGCTTGATCTGTTCGATGAGCTCGTCCTTGATCGCCTGAAGCCCGCCGGACATGGGAACGTTTTCGGGCTTACTGACATTAATGTAATAGAAGCGGTCCACGCTCTCGAGAAACTCGAAGACGCGAAGGTAGTCATCGCTCTCTTCGAATGTGTGGGTAGCAAATACCCGGATCGGGTTGTTTTCGGACACCGTTGACTCCGTTATCGGCCTGATTTCGCCTAGTTTAGCCAATTCCGCGTATGCTCGCGAAATCCCCGTCACAGTATGGTTTCCATGCCATAAGGGTTTCGGTATCGTAGCGCCGCATGAGGATTCTTTTGTACAACATCCGATACGCCGTCGGCGGCGGCGCCAGCATGCATATGCCCCTGCCGGGAGCCGGGTACGTGCTGGGCAACCAGAGTGTCCTTCCGGAGATTGCCAAATTCATCCGTTCAGTCGATCCCGACATCGTCGGTTTGATCGAGGTCGACACCGGATCGATTCGCAGCCGAAACGTAAATCAGGTCGAAAAGCTGGCGGAAGAACTCGGCATGAATACCTCCTACGAGACCAAGTATGGCCAGAAGTCCTTCAACCAGCTACTGCCGATTGTGCGCAAGCAAGGCAACGCTCTTATGGCAGGGCCGCGCATGCATGGCGAGTCCTTTCATTATTTTGATACCGGCATCAAGCGTCTGATTATCGAACTCGAGATGCGGGACTACGCGATCTTCCTCGTTCATCTGTCACTGAAGTATCGCCACCGCCATCTGCAATTGCGGCGACTCTACGATCTGATTCAGGAAACCAAAAAGCCGGTTGTCGTGGCCGGTGATTTCAATACCTTCTGGGGAGAGAACGAGATCTATCTGTTTATGAAAGCCGCCGGCCTGCAGTCAGCGAATGTCGACAGTCTGCCTACGTATCCGAGCCGTGCGCCTCGAAAGGAGCTTGATTTCATCCTGTATCAGGATGGTATTCGGGTCACCTCGTTCGACATACCCAACATAAAGTTATCGGACCATATGCCTTTGGTCTGCGACTTCGAACTCGCCTGACATGAGCAACCCACAATGAGCGAACACTGGAAAATAGATACGGACGAAAATGGGATAGCCTGGTTGTGCATCGACAAAGCCGATGCCAGCGCTAACGTACTGTCGTCCGAAGTGATGATGGAGTTGGACAGCCTGCTCGAGCCGCTGGAGCAGAACCCGCCTCGTGGCCTGGTGGTCTATTCCGGCAAAGACCGCAGCTTCGTAATGGGTGCCGACATCAACGAGTTCATCGGGATTGAATCGCAGGAACTTGCGTATGAACTCGTGTCGCAGGGGCAACAGCTGTTTAATCGCCTTGAGAATCTGCCCTGCCCGACCGTCGCCGTGATCAACGGTGTTTGTCTTGGCGGTGGCCTGGAGCTTGCGATGGCCTGCGATTATCGTGTCGCGCTCGAAGGCACGGAACGCATACTCGGGCTTCCCGAGGTCAAGCTCGGGCTGCACCCGGGCTTCGGCGGTACTGTACGTGCGGTCCAGATTTGCGGCGTCCGCGCCGGTATGCCCCTCATGCTGACGGGGAACCCCATCACCGCGACGAAGGGTCGGGGAATCGGTCTGGTCGACAGGATCACAAGCGAAGCCGACTGGCGCAGAGCGGCGCTGGATTTTATCGACACCGCCCGGCCGAAACAGCGCGCGCCGCTTGTTGATCGCCTGCTGAATCTCAAACCACTTCGACCCGTCGTACGCAGCATGCTTTTGAAGCAGGTGCGAGGCAAGGCACGGAAGGAACATTATCCGGCGCCTTACGCGATGATTAATATCTGGACTTCGGATGGCGCATCGCCGAAGTCGGGCTATGAAGCAGAAGCCCGAAGTTTCGCGAAGCTCATGTGCACGAGTACCTCGCGCAATCTCGTTCGCGTGTTCTTCCTGCAGAGCCGTCTGAAAGGACAGGGAAACAAGATCGACAAAAAGATCGAGCATGTGCATGTCGTTGGTGCCGGTGTAATGGGGGGCGACATTGCGGCCTGGTGCGCATTACGTGGTCATTCGGTGACGCTGCAGGATCGTGAGCAGAAGTACATTGAACCGGCATTATCGAGGGCAAAAAAGCTGTTCGAGAAACGCGTTCGCGACGCGTCCAAACGCGCGGACACAGAGCAAAGGTTGCGCGCCGATGTCAGCGGCGATGGCGCGCGTGATGCCGATCTCATCATCGAGGCCATCTATGAGGATCGCGACGCCAAGCATTCACTTTACAAAGCGCTGCAAGAAAAAATGAAGCCAGGTGCCCTGCTCGCCAGCAATACGTCGAGCATTCCGCTCGAAGAGCTGCGTACCGTCCTGAATGAACCGCGCCGATTTATCGGTCTCCACTTCTTCAATCCGGTCGCGATGCTGCCGCTGGTAGAAGTCATTCGTTGCGAGGATACCGAGCAGGAGGCACTGGATATCGGTTTTGCTTTCACAAAGGGAATCGGCAAACTTCCGCTGGAATGCACCAGCTCCCCAGGATTTGTCGTAAACCGCATTCTGGCCCCGTACATGGCGGAAGCGATGTATCTCAGAGACGACGGTGTGGCGTTGTTCCAGATAGACCGTGCTGCCGAAGATTTCGGCATGCCGATGGGACCCGTCGAACTTGCCGATAGCGTCGGCCTTGACGTTGCCGCGCATGTAGCAAAAGTGCTGGGCGCGGCGATGAACAAGCCGGTACCGGAGCACCTGCAGTCGATGGTCGATAAAGGCCTGCTTGGCAGGAAATCCGGCGAGGGATTCTATCGGTGGGAAAACGGCAAAGCCGTGAAGCCGCGCAGTGAGTCCGGACCAGTGCCGGCAGATATCCAGGACAGGCTCATATTGCCGATGATCAATGAGGCGGTGGCTTGCCTGCACGAAGGTGTGGTCGCCGAGGCCGATTTGCTCGACGCCGGCGTCATTTTCGGGACCGGTTTCGCGCCTTTCCGGGGCGGCCCGCTAAACTATGCGCGCGAGCGAGGCAAAGAAGAGGTATTGGAGTCGCTGAAAGCGCTGGCCGACAAACACGGCAATCGATTCAAACCGCACCCGGGCTGGTCCGAGCTGTGATCGCCGTCACATAGGGTCGCCCGGGGTGAGAGAAACTGTGCGTTGATTCACGATGCGACACTTAAGAGGTACCGGAAGTCGTTGAATTGAAGGTAGAATGCGCGCTGGACAGCAAGAATAAAGTCGAAGAGCGAATGTCGATCAGAATCGAGACAAAAAATGGCCGCTGAGCAGGTAAGCGCCCAGCTGCTCAGACAGTTTTCGCCGCTCGATGGCTTGAAGCGGGATAACCTCGCTGCGCTCGCTCGCAAGGTTCAGATCCGCGAGTTGTCGCCGGGGCAGATGCTGTTCAAAGAAGGCGACACCGAGAAACGCACGATCTACGTGGTCTCCGGCATCCTCGAGCTCGTCGATCAGGCAAAGGTTGTCGGAAAAATAGAGGGCGGCAGCGAGTTCGCACGAAATCCGGTTGCGCCGGTCTACCCACGCCGGGTCTCGGCCCGTGCCCGTGATCGCGTCCAGTTCCTTTCCATCGACAGCGATCTGCTCGACGTCATGCTCACCTGGGATCAGACGGGATCCTACGAGGTCTCCGAGCTGCAGGGTGAAGCGGATGAAGGCAATGAAGACTGGATGACGATGCTGCTTCAGACCAAAGCGTTTCACAAGATCCCACCGGCCAACATCCAGGCGATCTTCATGCGCATGCAGCAGATCAATTATCGCGCCGGCGACGTGGTTCTGAAGCAGGGTGCCGAGGGTGACTACTTTTACGTCTTGATTCGAGGATCCGCACTCGTAACACGCGAGACGCCGCTCAGCAAGGAAGGCATCAAGCTGGCCGAGCTTCACGTCGGCGATACCTTCGGCGAAGAAGCGCTGATCTCTGAAGCCAAACGCAATGCGACGGTGACGATGCAAACCGAAGGCGCGGTTATGCGTCTGGGCAAGGAAGACTTCAATACTTTGTTGAACGAACCGATGCTCGAGTGGGTGAGTAGAGAAGAGGCCGAGCAGATCATACAGTCCGGTGGGCAGTGGCTGGATGTACGTCTGCCAAGCGAATTCGAGAATCAACACCTGGATGGCGCGGTCAATATTCCGCTTTATTTCATTCGGCTGAAGATTTCGACGCTGGATCCTGACAAGAAATACGTCGTTTGCTGCGACACCGGAAGGCGTAGCTCCGCGGGCGCCTACATCCTAAGCGAACGCGGCTATCAGGCGTACGTGTTGCGTGGTGGCATCAGCAGCGACGAATCGTAACGGCGCGCTACATCGTGTGGGTCGGTTTGTCGCCACCCAGTGCACCGGCCAGGTAAGTCTCTATTTTCTTCTGCGTGTTTCCCTGGTCCTGATCGCTGAATTGAACGCCTATACCGGCAGTGCGCTTGCCCTGCGCGCCTTTTGGAGTCATCCAGATGACGGTTCCCGCGACCGGGATCTTTTCCTCTTCGCCCATCAGGTTGAGCAACATAAACACTTCGTCGCCGAGTTTGTATGAGCTGCTGGTCGGGATGAACAGCCCACCATTCATGACATACGGCATGTACGCGAGATACAGCGCGCTCTTGTCCTTGATGGTCAGCGTCAGCAGTCCTGGTTTGCTCATTTGTTGCCCTTTTACCCTTAAGTTGACGAGATGTGCCGGCCGTGTCTTAGCGGCCGGCCAGCATCAGGTTCATGCCGTCAATCGACCCGTCAGGATCACAGTCCTTCAGACCGCTGACCCAGTCGATCAGAAGCCCTTCCATAGTCAGTTGCACATTGTACGAGCCCGCCGGCTGACCACGCAGCCGGTTAATTATGTCTAAATAGCAGAACAGATTTCGTGTGTCCATGCGCCGCAGCACAGAATCGTCGATTGCCACCCCGACCGCGCTGTCTCTACCCGCCGAGCGTGCTATCGCTGCCAATTTCACTTGTTGAGCAAGCCAGTTCAGCACAAACCCCGGATCCAGCTTCGCCCAGCGTGCCGCTATCTCGACCGCCGAACCCTCGCCGCGTCCCAACGCGTTGAAGTCTCGTGCCATCGTTGAGCTGGTTTCAAGGTCGTCCAATGCTGCGATGGCCGCAATTGGCGCGCCCCCTGCAACCCGGAGTGCGTCCGCCCACGCGCCGCCGGGATGCAAACGATTGAGCCAGGCCATTGCGTCGGCATGACTGGGGAGGCCAATGTTGATGCGCTGACAGCGGCTGAAGATGGTCGCCGGAAGGCGCCCTACCCGATCGGCGATCAAGACAAGCAGCGCGTCGCCCGGCGGCTCTTCGAGCGTCTTCAGCAGACTATTCGCCGCGTTGATGGTCATGACGTTGGCCGGCTCTATGATCGCCACTTTGCCGGAGCCGGCGTAGGCAGTCAGGCTGAGATCGCTGACCAGGTCCCTGACTTGCTCGATACCGATGGTCTTTTTATCGTCGACCGGCGACACCCAGCGTAAGTCCGGGTGGTCCGGAGGTTCCGCCGGGTGCGTCGGTAACGCCGCGCAATCATCAATATGAAGGCTTTGGCACGCTATCCAGATGGCCGCCGAGCGCTTGCCGACGCCCGGCGGGCCCGCCAAAAGGACCGCATGCGGCAGTCGACCCTGTCGGGCACGGTCCCGCCACGCCCGCACGAATTCGTCCTGCCAGTTAAGTTCCATAAAACAATAAGATACAAGTCTATATTAAAGTTAAATATTACTAAGGAGAACCCCAGCAATTTCGCGTATTTCGTGGCGGACCTCTTCCAGACTCTGTGTGGTATCGATGACAACAAAGCGTTCCGGATCGTTGATTGCCAGCTGCAGATAGCATTCGCGTACCCGCTGAAAAAAGTCATGTCGTTCCTGTTCGAACCGATCGGGCGCGCCTCGTGTGTCGGCCCGCTGCATGCCAATCTCCACCGGTGCGTCGAGCAGTATCGTCAAGTCCGGCCATGTCTCCCCATGCACCCAGTCGGCCAGTCGGTCGATCGTATCCATCGGGATCCCGCGACCGCCTCCCTGGTAGGCGCGGCTCGAGTCGGTAAAGCGGTCCGATACAATCCAGGTTCCCGCTTCGAGTGCAGGCAATATGACGTTATTAACGTTCAGAGAACGCGCCGCAAACATCAATAACAGCTCGGCGATTTCGGGGATCGGCTCGTCGCTGCGGCTCTTGAGCAGCTCGCGAATGTCCTCTGCCAGCGGTGTACCCCCAGGCTCGCGCGTCGTCAGCACCGTGTGTCCTGCATTCTCGATATGCGTCACCAGGGCGGCCATGTTTGTCGATTTGCCGACGCCCTCGATTCCTTCTATCGTGATGAATTTGCCGCGTTCCATATTAACTGCCCTGGCGTCGTTGCTCTCGTAAGCGACGCAAGTACTCGGCGACGGCGGCATCGTGCTCGGCCTTCGTCGCTGAGAATCTGTGGCTCCCGTCTCCGAGTCCTGTCGCCACGAAATACAGCTCGTCCCCGGACGCCGGGTTCAACGCAGCGTGAATGGCCGCCCTGCCCGGCAGCGCGATAGGCGTTGGCGGCAGTCCGTGGCGGGTATACGTATTGTACGGCGTGTCGCTGCGCAGGTCGGCGCGCGTCAGGTTACCGTTAAAGCCTGGCCCTATTCCATATATCACGGTCGGGTCGGTCTGCAGGCGCATACGCTTCTCGAGGCGTCGCGTGAACACGCCTGCGATGCGCTGCCTCTCGTCTGCCCGCGCCGTTTCCTTTTCCACAATGGACGCCAGTATCAACGCGTCGTAAGGCGACGCCAGCGGTGCCGACTCGTCGCGTTGGCTCCACTCTTTCGCAAGCACCGTCTGCATCAACGAATAGGCCTGCGTGAGGAGTTCCCTGTCCGTCGTGCCACGCGAGAAACGGTAGGTCTCGGGCAGAAAAAGACCCTCCGGATGCATCGCGTTTGCGCCGAGTTCCGCGAGCAATCCGGGCCAGTCCTCCTCAGTCATCGACGCTTCGATCGCCTCGTTGGCCTGAAGCGCATTGAGCAAGTCGCGATGGTTCCACCCTTCGATTATCGTGAACGAGAAAAGGCGCACTGCGCCACTCGTAAACTGCTCCAAAATCGAAGCGGGCGTTGCTCCTGCCGATATTAGATAGTGCCCCGCCTGTACGGCGTTCGCCACGCCGCTCCAGCGGCCGTAAAGGCGCAGCCAGAAATCCCCCTCGATTACGCCAAGCTCGACCAGCTGCTGCGTCACTGCGGCAAACGAGCTGCCATTCGGGATATCGAATTCGATGCCATTGTCAGGGACCGACACCTCGGTCGACATAAAGCTGTTGACCTGCCAGACGCCGACGCCGAGAACGGCCACTACGATCATTGCTGCGGCGGCAACGACCAGCATGAGGCGACTCATTGCGCGCACTCCGCCACGTTATTCGCCGATACAATGGACATGACTTCCCTGGTTACAGGATGCTCGTGCCAGGATCTTTCGCCGCAGCGGTGGACAGGCAGCACACCGAACTGACTGTTGGTGAGAAAAACCTCATCGCAGCTAAGGAGATCGGAGACGCCAATATCGCGCACAGACACCGGTAGATCGCTGGCTGCGAGCACCTCGAGCACGTGCCGACGCATTATGCCCTCGACGCCACAGCGTTCCAGCGACGGCGTACTGATCGAACCACTTTCGACGATAAACACATTGCTGATGGTACCGCAGATCAGGCGATCATCGGCGTCCAGCGTAAGTCCTTCGAAAGCTCCGTCCGGCGCAAATTCAGAGCGAGCGAGTACCTGCTCGAGGCGATTGAGCGTCTTGCATCCTGCTGTCACAGAGAACAATGCAAGACGCGTGTTGCAAACCACTGTCGAAACGCCGTTGACATAGTGGCCCCGTGCTAGCGGTTCACTGCCGTGGATCCCACAGTATGCCGTCACCTTTGTCGGCACGCTTCTCGCGTAACCGCGCGCGGCTACCCCGCTCGTCAAGATCAGTTTCGCCGTACAAAAAGCCGTATCTTCATTGCTCGCAGCAATTGCATCGTCCAGCCAGCGGCGCAGCACCTTGCGTCGTGGCATCGTCAATCGGAGCCGGTCGCAGCCGCGCGCGAGGCGATCGAGGTGCATGTCCCAAAATCGCGGATGACCACCGCGCACAGCGATCGTCTCGAACAGTCCGTCGCCATACTGAAATGCTCGTTCGTCGATCGACACGCCGTCGGTCGGCATACCATTGCGGAGCCAACGACTCATCGGCCGAGCGCCCGCAGCATGCCCTTTGCCTTCGCCCGCGTTTCGTCCAGTTCGGCGCCGGGGTCCGAATCGGCGACGATTCCGGAACCCGCACGCAGCGTAATTGAGTTGCCTTTCTTAACCATGGTGCGAATCAGGATGTTCAGATCCATGCTGCCATCCCGATTCAGATATCCGAAAGAACCCGTATACGCCCCACGCGGTCCGGCTTCAAGCTCGGCAATGATCTCCATACAACGTACTTTCGGGCATCCCGTTATTGTCCCACCGGGAAATACGGCGGCAATCGCCTGCCCTGGCGTCACATCGTCCCGCAATCGTCCGGTGACATTCGACACGATGTGATGCACGTGCGAGTAGCTTTCCAATACCATCATCTCGTCGACCTCGACGGAACCGGCATGACACACTCTACCCAGATCATTGCGCTCCAGATCGATGAGCATGACATGTTCCGCCAGTTCTTTCGGATGAGAGAACAACTCGGTTGATAGTGACTCGTCATGCGCATCATCGTCGGAACGCGGCCGTGTACCGGCAATTGGCCGAGTCTGTGCCACGCCGTCGCGTACCTGCAGCAGCCGCTCCGGCGAAGACGAAATAATCTCGACATCGCGCCAACGCGCAATACCGGCGAACGGCGCGGGGTTGGCATCGCATAATGCGGCGTAAATGTCCGAGCCGGTCACGAAAGGAACGAGCTCGGCCGTCCATCCCCGGGACAGGTTCGCCTGATAAATATCGCCAGCCGCGATATAGCGCTGAGCCTTGTCAACAGACTCGATAAAGTGATCGGGCTTTTCTTCCTGCACCGATTCCAGTATCTCCGCAGGCAAGCGTTTCGACTTGCGCCGCTTGCGAACGTCGTCACGTATCTGCGATTTGTCCGCGGATTCGAGCGATTCGCGGACCAGATGGCAGCTTGATTGTTCGTGGTCAAATACCAATGCCGCCGCGCAGCGAACGGCAAAAGCAGCCGGCAAGACGACGTCTTTTTGGAGCCGCAGCGCCGGTTCAACCTGGCCGGCGAGTTCATAGCCCAGGTAGAGGAACCAGCCGCCCGTAAACGGCAGGTCGGCGCTCGGCGCGTCGACCCTTTCGGCGCGCCACCACTCGTCCAGTGAGTCCAGGAAGCTGCGATCACTAAGCCCGCTTTGGCTCGCAACTTTGCCGCCTGCAGTCAGCTCGAGAGCGTGGCCCGGAAATGCAAACAAGATATCGAACCGACTCAGCGCCCCGCCCTGCGTCGTGCTCTGCAACAAGAAGGGATAACGTGCCGGATGTTCCCGGTGCAGTCTGAGAAGATCGCCGGGCGTGGCGATCTCGGGAAACGAATCAATCAAGTGCGCGAAGTAACAGGCTTCCGTTGGTCCCGCCGAAACCGAAAGAATTCGACAATGCGGTTCGAACCTGCGCGTCACGCGCTACGTTAGGGACATAGTCGAGATCGCACTCGGGATCCTGATTCTCGAGATTGGAGGTAGGGGGAATCACCTGATGCTTGATCGCCAGCGCGCAAAAAATTGCCTCCGCCACGCCCGCCGCACCCAGCAAGTGACCTGTCGTCGATTTGGTGGAACTAACGGTCAGCGTTTTCGCCGCTTCGCCAAATGCGCGCTTGATACCGACAGTTTCGCCGATATCGCCCGCGGGGGTCGAAGTCCCGTGCGCGTTCAGATAGTCGACGTCCGAGGCGTCAATGCCCGCATCACGCAGCGCCGCGGTCATGCATTTGCGAGCGCCTTCGCCGTCGGCTGGTGGCAAGGTGATGTGGTACGCGTCACCACTCATGCCAAAGCCGATGAGCTCGGCATAAATGTTGGCGCCGCGTGCCCTGGCATGCTCCAGTTCCTCGAGCACGACGCAGCCGGCGCCGTTACTCAGAACGAAACCATCGCGGCCCGTATCAAACGGGCGGCTCGCACGCGTCGGATCATCGTTGCGCGTGGACATCGCGCGCGCTGAGCAAAAACCGCCCATTGCCAGCGGCGTAGTCGCAAACTCCGAACCGCCGGCGAGCATGACCTCCGCATCGCCGTGCTCGATACTGCGGCCAGCCAGTCCAATGCAGTGCGTCGACGTCGCGCAGGCCGTCACGATAGAGATATTCGGCCCTGTAATGTGCTGCAGGATACTGACCTGCCCTGAGGTCATATTGATGATGCTGCCCGGTATGAAGAATGGCGAGACCTTGCGCGGCCCGCCTTCAATCATCTTGTTGTGATTATCTTCGATGTACTTGATCCCGCCGATACCGGATCCCATGGCGATGCCGATCGTGTGACCATTCTCGGCGCTTATCTCGAGACCGGAATCCTGGATTGCATTCATCGCCGCCGCAACGCCGTAGTGAATGAACGGGTCGTTCTTGCGCTGGTCTTTTTTCGACAGGTAATCGTCGACGTTGAAGTCTTTGACGAGCCCTGCGATCCGGGTCGGGAAAGCACTCGTGTCGAAATCATCGATCAGCGAAATGCCGGACTCGCCTTCACAGACCGCGCGCCAGGCGTCATCAAGGCAGCTGCCCACCGGCGAGATGATTCCCATACCGGTGATGACAACACGTCGTTTCGTCAAGGATCTGTCCGTTGGTGAATGGCAGAGCTGCCGCTCGGAACTTAAAGAAAAAAGGCGCGGGTCCTGAACCCGCGCCCGATAGCTTACGCTTCGCTCTGGCGAGCAGTCACGAAGTCGATTGCCTGTTGCACCGTTGTGATCTTTTCGGCCTCTTCATCCGGAATTTCGGTTTCGAATTCCTCTTCGAGCGCCATGACCAATTCGACGGTATCGAGCGAGTCTGCGCCCAGATCATCGACGAAGGAAGCATCGTTAGTCACCTCTTCTTCTTTAACACCGAGTTGTTCGGCAACGATGCCCTTAACTTGTTCTTCAATACTGCTCATAGTGGTTGCTTCTCCTGAGAAGACTCAATTTCGTCTGCGGTGGACCTCAACCGCGGTTTTTCGCCGCCTGGATTATTTCGTACGTTTCTTAAGACAGCGCTCAAACTGGCCCTATTCCACCGCCAATTCTATCGTAAGCCCTTGATATTTCAAGGTGATCGCCAGCCGTGGGTGGCTATTGTATGTGAATCATCCATGGCAATCTATACGCCGGGGGCGATAATTTGGTGCAAATCGAGAGCGACGTAAGCGCGATCCCGGGCCGTCTAGTCCATCACCATCCCGCCGTTGACGTGAAGCGTCTCCCCAGTGATGTAGGCGCCCGCCTCCGAGGCAAGAAACAGCACCGCATTGGCAATATCCTCAGGTGCGCCAAGTTTGCCCAGAGGTACCTGTTCCAGCATCGCTGTGCGCTGTTCGTCACTGAGCACTTTGGTCATATCGGTATCAATGAATCCCGGTGCAACAACGTTGACGGTGATTCCGCGAGAACCGATTTCTCGTGCCAGCGACTTCGAGAAGCCAACCATGCCGGCCTTGGTCGCCGCATAGTTTGCCTGCCCTGCGTTTCCCATCACCGCGATCACTGACGCGATGTTGATGATGCGTCCACGCTTCGCTTTCATCATTCCGCGAAGGCAAGCTTTGCTCACACGGTACAGTCCAGTCAGATTTGTCGCGATGACATCGTCCCACTCTTCCTGTTTCATTCGCATCAGAAGGTTGTCTCGCGTAATACCTGCGTTGTTCACAAGGATCGATGGGCCACCCTCGTTCGCCTGCATATCCTTGATCGCTGCCTGCACAGAATCGTCGTCGGCGACGTTGAGCACTATGCCGCGCCCACCGGTGTCGAGCGATTGCGAAATGCCGTTTGCACCACTTTCGCTGGTTGCCGTGCCGATGACTCTGGCGCCCGCGGCTGCCAGGGCTGCCGCGATCGACGCACCGATTCCGCGTGAAGCGCCGGTGACAAGCGCGATCTCGCCTTTAAGACTGTCTGACGTAAAGAGATTGCTCATAATTGATCCTCGGCTAGGCAGAATTCTTAACCCTGCAGTGCTTTTTGCAGGCTTTCGCTGTTATCGATGCACGCAACAGGAATACTCCTGGCGATGCGTCTGCTGAGGCCCGCCAGCACTTTGCCCGGACCACATTCAATGATCGAGGTTGTGCCTGTGTCGATCATCGCCTCAATCGTCCGGACCCAAAGCACCGGGCTGTATACCTGTGCCGACAGCTTGCCGCGAATATCATCCGCATCGACATACGGCTGTGCCGTCGCGGCGCTCAACACGGTAATTTCTGGCGTCTTGAATTCGGTCGTCTCGAGAGTCCCTGCAAGGGACATTCCCGCCTCGCGCATCAGGGACGAATGTGACGGCACGCTGACGGGCAGCACGATGGCTCGCCGTGCACCGTGCTCTTTGGCGTATTCGACGGCTTGCGTCACCGCGGTAGCATGCCCTGCGATGACGACCTGCCCGGGAGAATTGAAGTTCACCGGCTCCGCGACGCCGATCGTCGATGCCTCATCACACAGTGAGACGATGGTATCGTCGTCGAGGCCCAACACCGCGGCCATCGCCCCAATACCTACCGGTACGGCCGCCTGCATCAGCTCCGAGCGACGCTTGACGACACGAATTGCGTCCTCGAACGTCATCGCACCGGCGCATACCAGCGCCGTGTACTCGCCCAGGCTGTGCCCCGCCATCTGGGATGGCGCCGGTCCCGCTGCTGCCTGCCAGACCCGATAGGCAGCGACGCCAGCGGCCAGCATTGCCGGTTGCGTGACGACAGTCTCGGCCAATCGATCGGCCGGGCCGTCTTGCACGAGCTGCCAAAGGTCGTAACCGAGGGCCTCGCTGGCCTCTGCGTAGGTTTCCCGCACGACCGGATACTCCAAGGCCAGGTCGGACTGCATGCCCTGCGATTGTGACCCTTGGCCGGGAAATACCATTGCAATAGTCAATGTCCTCTCCATTTGCTCTTGGTTGTTGAGCGCGTCAATTGTTGTGATGCGCCGGAGGCCGCGCATTATATAGGCCTGGCGGGCCGTACTCTAATCCTCAACATCAGCGCTGTCACAGCGCCCCCAAGCGCGCCAAACAGGTGGGAATCGACGACCACCGCGCCACCCGCCGTTGCTTCAGAACCCGGCAGAGGTCCGCTGAGCTGCTCCCACGCCAGTTTTCCGAGCAGCAGCGCTGCCAGCACGATGGCCTCAACGTCCGGCCGACGCAGCCTTTCGGTCAGGCCGGCGGCAAGCACGCCGTGCAGCAGACCAGACAAGCCGACGTACCACTGCAGTTCCGGATCAAGAAACCAGAGTCCGAGATCCATTGCGATAATGCTGAAGCCGCCAATAATTAGCCATCGTCGCGCATCGTAGGCGTCGCCGACAAGGTACCAGACAAGTCCCAGCCCGGCCGCGTTCAGTCCAAAATGGGGCCAGCCAAGATGCACGAAGTGACCTGTGACGCCGCGCCAAAACTCTCCTGCACCGATACCCAGGCGGTCGAACCGCAGGCCCTCGCGCGCGGTTTCCCCACCCAGCAGCAAAAAGACGGCTGCCAAAACGACAGCTACCGGTAGCCACCACCGTTCAAGAACCGGGCGATGCAAGGAACTTTGTCTGAGTTTGTCTAACCCCATGTTTGATATACTGACGTTTACATTTATTCAGAGTCAATTGAGTGGCTTCGCCTGCCAGTGGGAAGCTACCTTGGAGCAAAGCCAGTGAGGCACACATTGCGGGTACCCGCTATCCGGAAAAGACAAGGCGGTTTTACGTTGATTGAGATCATGGTGGTTGTCATCATCATCGGCATCCTCGCAGCCATTGTCGCGCCGAACGTGATTGGTCGTGTCGACGACGCACAGATCACCAAGGCCAAGGCCGAAATCGCCAACATAGAGAACGCCCTGAAGTTCTATCGACTCGACAATTTCGCCTACCCGACGACTGAGCAAGGCATCGAAGCACTGGTGACCAAGCCGACCGACCCGAATATTCGTAACTGGAAGCCCGGCGGCTACCTCGACCGGGTGCCGAAAGATCCTTGGGGAAACCCGTATCAGTACCTCAACCCGGGCAACAACAGTGAAATCGACGTTTACACGCTGGGTCGCGACGGCAGACCCGGAGGCGAAGGCCTGGATGCCGACATTGGTAATTGGGATCCCGAATAGACGGGCCCAGCGTCGAGGGTCGGCGGGCCTTAAGTCAATGATTCGAAAGCAGCCCGGATTCACCCTGATCGAGATTCTTGTCGTCGTGATCATCGTCGCGACGATATCCAGTATTGCGCTGATGTCGATCAGCCTGGTGGGCGATGACCGTGAACTCAATAACGAGCGCAAGCGGCTTGCCGCCTTGATTGAAATGGTGCAGGACGAGGCGATGATGCAGGGACGAGAATTTGGCATCGAATTGATGACCTCCACCTATCGATTTGTCGAGTTTGACCCATTCACCGCGCAATGGAGCGAAATTATTGGCGACGACCTGTTGCGCCAGCGCAAACTTCCCGACGGTATGGAGTTCGAACTGTACGTCGAGGACAAACGCGTTGTTCTGACCAACGATCCGCAAGAGTTCGAGGATCCGGAAGAAACGACGATGTCGCTGACCAACGAAACGTACGCGCCGCACATATTCGTATTTTCAAGCGGTGAATCGACGGCGTACGAAATCCTCTTGAAACGCCCCACGAACGATCAGCAGCTCGCAATGCGAGGCAATATCCTCGGCGAAATCGAACTGCTGGACGAGGAACAATAGTCGGCCATGCCGCGGTCCAGAGAAAATGGCTTTACCCTGGTCGAAGTGATGGTTGCATTGACCATCGTCGCGTTGTCGCTAACCGCCATCGCCGCTAGCATGAATCAAATGATCGACGCGGCAAATACCATGCGCGAACGTACCTACGCGAGCTGGATTGCGCAAAACAAGATTGCGGAGCTGCGTCTTGCAAACGTTTTGCCGGAAGTGAGTTCGACCAGTGGCGAAGTCGACTACGCGGGCAGCGAATGGTCGTGGCGTGCTGTCGTTTCCGAGACGGGCATCGAATCGTTCTACCGCGTTGATGTCTCGGTTTCGCTTGCAGGAAGCGAGTACGTCATACGTACTGTGACGGGCTTCATTGGCGAACCGGTTCCCGTCGGTCGAGCCAATCAACTCTTTAATCGCGGCATTCGTGCCAGCGGAGCGACAAGTTGAGTAGCCGGCGCGGCAGCGGCTTCACGCTGATCGAGGTGATGGTCGCGCTTGCGGTATTCGGAGTAATGGCTTTGCTCGCCTATATGTCTCTCGGCCAGACGCTGGCGAACGCTGATATGCTGACCGCTCGGATGGATCGCCTGCAGTCCGTGCAGAGAACGATCAGTTATTTGAGCAGCGAATTGCTTCAGGCCACGCCGCGTTCGGTGCGCGTCGAACTGGGCGACGCACCGACACCGGCATTACAATCGAGTTTCGGCTCGGACTTTGCGCTGCAGCTGACGCATGGCGGTTGGCCTAACCCGGCTGGCGTGCCGCGCAGTACGCTGCAACGAACCGCGTATCGTATCGAGGATGGTGAGCTGCTTCGGTATCACTGGAACGTGCTGGACAGAACAGCCAATAACACGCCGCTGGCGACGGTCATGCTCGAGAACGTGGACAGCCTGACATTCCGATTCCTGCAGCTGAATGACGAGTGGACCGAGCAGTGGCCACCGCTCGATGCTCAAGCGACGTCGAACACGAATCTCCCACGTGCTGTGGAAATTGTTCTCGCGCTGCCGGACGAAGGCGAAATTACCAGGATGGTCGAGGTTTCGCCATGAGACGCTCCCTGACCACTCGCGGAGTCGCGTTGATTACAGCGATGCTGATTACGGCGCTGGCGGGGACCGTCGCGGCGAGCCTTTCTTGGGACAACGCGCTTGATGTCCGACGCACGATGGTGATGCTCTATCGCGACCAGGCGATTCAGGTTGCGGTTGGTTCCGAAGGCTGGGTGCGCACAATACTGCGGGACGACCAGGCAAGCAGTACATCCGACCACCTTGGCGAGATATGGGCAACAGAAATCCCGGCCTTGCCAATCGATGCAGAAGCCGTGCAGGGGGAGATCTATGGACAGATTCAGGATCTGCAGGGTCGATTCAATATCAACAACCTGCTCGACGCCAATGGCGAGATAGACGAGCCCTCCCTGGAGCAGTATGAGCGTCTGCTGGCCGCACTGGCCCTCGATATTCGCCTCGCCGGGATTACCGCGGATTGGCTTGATGCCGATCAGACGGAGCGTATTCCCGACGGCGCCGAAGATCCGCTGTATTCCGGACTAACCCCGTCATACCGCACCGCCAACCAGCGAATTACGACGATCACGGAGCTGGCGGCACTGGACGGCATGGATCGCGCCAGTTTCGAAATCCTGTCGCCGCACGTCACCGCCCTGCCGGAGCGAACGCCTGTTAACGTGAACACCGCGACCCTCCCCGTTTTACAGTCGCTTGGCACCAATATCAGCGAAAGTGACGCCGAGGGATTGATCGCACTGCGCGAGGACGGTGGTTTTGTCGACTACGCCGGGGTTTTCGCCCCCATCATCGAGCCCGGCCTGCAAAACTGGATCTCGGAAACAAGCAGTTATTTTCAATTGAAGGCTGTCGTCCAGATTGATACGGTTCGGATTAGCCTGTTTACTGTGCTGCACCGGGACCAGAACAGCCCCGATGTGACACCGATACTCCGCAGCCTGGGAACGATTTAGCATGGCAGAGTTTCTCGTCATTCGACTTGGACACACCTCCGATGAAGAGGTCCAGTGGATTACTGTCGACAGTAACGGTACTCGCCGCAGCGAACCGGCGACCGGCACGCTCGAGCTGGCTGCGGAGAAGGTGCAGGGCCGCTCAGTCATCGTGTTGGTACCTGCAACCGAGACGATTACGACGACTGTCTACGTTCCCGTTCGCAGCGGCGCGCGTCTGCGCGCAGCACTACCCTTTGCGCTCGAGGAAAACCTCGCTGACGACGTCGAAAACCTGCATTTTGCATCCGGTGTACGGCGGGAGAGTGGTCAGTTTCCTGTCGCCGTGGTCGCGCGCGAGAAGATGGACGAGTGGCTGGAGACACTGGGCCGCGCGGGTATCACAGCCAGGCAAATAATTCCGGAAAACTATGGGCTCGCGCGGATACCCGGAACGATGAGCATGCTCATCGACGGTGACTGTATATTCTTCAATGACGGCGCGGATATGGAGTTCGTCATGCAAGGCGTCAGTCCGAGTGACGCCCTTATTGCCGCCGGCGTCTTGACGGATCGCGGCGACGATGCCGAAGACTCGGATGAGCACGCCGGTCATCTTGTCGTCTACTGCGAAGCGTTAGCTCAGGAACAGTGGAGGCATGACTGGAACGCATTGCGGCACGAACTTCACAGCGTTGACATCAATTTGGCCGCCGACGGGGTTTTACCCAGGCTTGCCGTTACCGTCGCCAGCGGTAGTGGCGTTAACCTGTTGCAGGGCGCGTACGGCACCAAGACCGACTATCGTGCGCAGTTTCTGCCCTGGCGAAACGCTGCGGTGTTGCTGCTGGGTCTGATGATTACCGGATTAGCCGCAAAAAGCGTGGACTACTATCGCCTGGCGCAGGAAGAAACCGCCTTACAGGCGCGTTTCACCGAGGAGTACCGACAGATTCGACCCGGCGATACGCGCGAAGTGATGGACCCCATTAACGCCGTCAGGTCGATCAAACAGGGACTGGGCGCCGCAACCGGGCCCCAGGTATTCCTGCCGTCTCTTCGACAGCTCAGCGACGCCATGGCGGAGAACTCCGCTGCACGAATCGAGACGATCAGTTATCGAGCCGGGGTGATCGATGTGCGCATCTCCTCACCGGATGTCGCGACGCTCGACAAGATACAAAAGTCCGTCAGCGCATCCGGGCGGTTCCAGGCATCCATTCAGTCGACCGACCAGGTCGCGGACGAAATCAGCAGTCGCTTGCAGATTCGTGAGGCGGGATCATGAACGACTGGTTTGAGTCACTGCAGACTCGCGAAAAGCTGTTCGTCGGCGCCGGCGCGTTGATCGTCGCAATAGCCGTCGTCTATGGCTTTGTGTGGGCGCCGCTCGACGAAAGCCACGAGTCCATGGCGGCAAGTGTGAACGACTGGCAGCGTTCGCTTGCGGAACTGGCGCCATTAAAGGGCCTGGCTGAAAGCGGCGGCGTCAAGAACGGCACCAACCCCGGCACAGGTCAGCAGGCGCCAATCATCGTCGTAGACCAGACGCTTCGCAGCAGAGGCCTCGAGCAGTTTCGGCGCCGCAGCCAACCCACGTCGAGTAACGGCATTCGTGTGGAATTCGAAAATGTGGCATTTGATGACCTGGTTCTGTGGCTCGGTGACCTTAGCGAGCAGCACGCGATGCACGTGCAAGCCGGGAGTCTCTCGAAAGGATCCGGGTCGGGCCCCGGGCGTATCAACGCGACTCTGACACTGGAGCGTGCTCTTTGATTCAGACAAGACGCGGCCTGCTGCTTATTGCGGCGCTGACGCTCGCGCTTGCGCTTATCGTGATGTTTCCGGCGCGCGTAGCGTATCAATGGGTGGCGCTGGATGGGGTCGATGCCAGTGGCATTCAGGGCACCGCGTGGCGCGGCCGCGCGGCCGCGCTATCGGTAAGCGGCGTTTATCTCGCAGACGTTCGTTGGCGGCTGCGGCCGTTGTACCTCTTAACGGGAAAAATGCGCTATCACCTGCAAGGCTCACCCGTCTCGGGATTCGTCGAAAGCGATCTGGGCATCGGTATTGGCGGCGGCGTAACCCTCTCGAATCTCGCGGCGTCGCTGCCGCTCAATCTATTCGCAAAGACGCTCAACGTCACGGGACTACAGGGTGAGGCCAGTCTGCGCTTCGACCGTATTCGCTTGCGGGATGGATTGCCGACCGTTGCTGAAGGTACCGTAACCGTCAACAATCTCGTCGCACCGCGCCTGAGCCGTGAGCCCATCGGGGGATATCAGGCCGAGTTTTTCACAAAAGATGACGGGGTAAGCGCGACTGTCGAGGACACGGACGGCGTTATCGACCTGGCAGGCAGCCTGCAGATCAAGGCTGACCGAAGCTACCAGTTCCTGGGCAAAGTCATCGCCAACCCCAGCGCGCCAGCGAGCCTGTTAAGACAGCTTGAGTATCTTGGCTCGGCTGATGATCGTGGGCAGCGGGAACTGCGCCTGGAAGGCACGCTTTAGGCGGCAAAGCCTCTTTAGACGTCAACCTCGAGAAAAGTCTGCAGCAGCGGGAAGTACAAGGCGCATCGCGCATCGCTGCCAGTGCAAGCATCGTAAATGGCTTTGTATTTTCTCAGCTGCGGCGTGTAGCGATCCGATTCCGCCTGCAGGAAGGCGTCAAGATTGCCACCTTCGTGGGTACTGGTCTTGTAGTCAATGATCCAGTGAGTCCCATCGCTGTCGATTCGTACTCGGTCGAGGCTCACGGACTCGATCTTGCCGTCGTGCAGGCCGGTCAGCCCGAGTTCAGCACGACCTTTCCCATTCAGCAACCACCGGCCTTTTTCGTCAACCAGTATGCTACGCAAGGCCGTTTCGACGCGTTCTTCGATATCACCGATCATTTCGTCGCCAACGCCCATTTCCTTGAGCCAGCGGTGGGTAACGGGCTTGCGCTCAAGAATGGCCTCCGCACTCGTCGCGGCTCGCCCTTCGACCATCGCATGCAGCCAGCGATGTACGATCGTGCCGGCAATGCGGGCGCCCGTTCCCACCCAATAGAACTCGACCTTTTGATCGATCGCATGTGTCTCCCCGGCGGGTGGCGGTCCCGGGAGCGGGTTCACGGCCGGTAAAGCCCAGCGTGGGTCGAACCTGCGCAGTATCGGCTGCAGCCATGGCTCCCTCGACGGACCCGACTCGTCGGCAACATCAGCGGCAAATGCCCCCGCATATTGCGGCTCCAATGCAGGCCACAATAGCGCAAGAAGACTACGCTTTGCGGGTGGCTTGTATGCACTGCCGTCAGGCGTCACGGCCGTATGTCCGATAAGATGCAGAGATTGTCGAGCGCGCGTGCAGGCGACGTACAGTAGCCTGGCTTGCTCGTGACGATCTTTTGCCCCCTCGCGGAGCTCGATGAAGCGATGCGCGGCATCCGTGCCGAGATCAGCGCGTGGACCAACAGGGCTGATGACCTTGCTTTGCTTCCCCTCTCTGTTCGGGATGTCGGACCAGGACAGTACCCGGCGGTCGCTGCCGCGTGGCAAGCGTCCCAGGCCATACAGCAGCACGTGTCCGAATTCGAGGCCTTTGGCGCGGTGCATCGTCATGACCTGCAGCCGCGCATTGACGTTGCTTGAAACGCGCTCCAGATCGAGTATGGACTCGAGTTCGGCCACGTCGGCGAGCGAGCCGCCCGCTTCATTCGTCTCGAGTACATCGAAGTAGCGGTAAACATTCGCCACCGCATATTCGTCGTCAAGCACCGCAGGACCGCCCAGGCGAATCCAGATCGCCTCTACGAGGTCTCGCAGGCCTTGCGTCCGACGCACTGCCACGAGGTCACTCAGGGCGTCTCGGGCGGCTCGCAACGACTGCCTGCCGGTTTCTGACAACGCCGCCAGGCGATCGGAGTCCTGCAGCAACTCCCACACCGAACTGCTGGTGTCGTTCTTGACGAGTGCGTGCAGATCGTTCCAATCGAGCCCGATCCAGGGCGCCCGCAGAATAGCGAGCCACGCGAGCCTGTCGCCCTGGTGTACGGCCGCTCGCGTTAGCGCCAGTGCTTCGATGACTTCAGGGAGATCGGTAAGACGGTCGATTTCGATCGCCTGATATCGAATGCCCGCATTGCGAAGTCTTGCAAGCAGTTCAGGAAGCTGCGTTCGGGAACGAACGAGAACCGCCATATCATCGTCGGGGTTGGCTGCCAGCGTCTCTTTGATCACCTCACAGCCAAGTTCCGCCTCGCGGTCAGACCGGCTGCCAAATAGCGGATAAACATGGCACGCCCCGACGCCGGCAAGCTCTGGAACGCTCACGGCCTCCGAATAGGACACTGCCCCACGCTGCGGATCGTCGTCATCTGCGAGGATTTCCGGGAACACAGTATTGAACCAGTCGACGAGAAACTGCCCGGATCGGAAGTTCCTGAGCAAGCGCAGCGAGTCGAGCTTGATATGTCCGATCCCAAACTCTCTTGCCAACAGAAACTGCCCGACCTCTGCGTTGCGAAAGCGGTAAATCGACTGCATGGGATCACCTACGCAGTAAATGCTGCGCCCGTCGCCCTGCTCCCAGCCACCCGTCAGAGCTTCCAGCATTCGGTACTGCGCGCTGGAAGTGTCCTGCATCTCGTCGACAAGCAGATGCTTTACCTGGTAGTCGAGCAACAGCGCAACGTCACCCGGATTCAACGCTGTACCAAGCGCGGCCGAGGCCGTCAGCGCAATTTCGATATGATCCGAAACGCCCCGTTCCGCGAACAGGCGCTTCAACTCTGTGACCGCAAGCGGCAAGAGACGAAACAGCGCAAGAAGAACACTCCACTGCTCGTCGAGGTACCGAATCGGCGGTAGTGTTCGAGTGCCGTGCAGTAATTCAGACACCCGATCGTGCTCGGCGAGCCCAGCAAGCAGATCGTGCATTGCAGCCTTCTGTCCGGCGTCGCCCGGTGGAAAGCCCTGACGCTTGTCAACGCGTTTTCGAAAATCGCCCGTTTTGGTCAACAGTAATTCCGCCAGTCCCTGCCACTGATGTACATCGGCCGAGCGTGCACGCGGCAAGCCCGATAGTTTGTGTAATGAACAGACGGGGTCGGACGTATATCCCCCGTCCCGGAGGTTTGTCGCCGCATAGGATTGCAGTCTCGACAGTTCCGTCGCAAAGCGCTGCGGAATTGCCGCCGCCGTTTCCTGCAGGTGACCAGTAACGACAGCCTCGAGGTCTTCCTCAAACTTCCGCCGCAGGACCGACGACTCGGCCTCGCTTAGCAAGCCGCTGCCTACAAATGGCAACCACTGGTCCCGAGTTGCCAGCATCTGCGCGAGGTAGGACGTGTACACCCAGGTATTGTTGTCCACGTGGGTCAGGACCTCGCGTGTCGCGGCGCTGAGTGCGCCGCGCTCCGCCAGCCAGTCGAGCGTTGCCACCGCCGACTCGCGATGCAAAGCCCTCAGCTCTGCATCGACGATAATCCGAGTGCCGAGTGCGCTTGCGGGCGAACTGATCGGACGAAGGCGCGCGATCATTGCGTTGAGTGAATCGAGCGTCTGAATACGAAGCCGTCGGGGATTCGAAATCAATTGCCATCCCAACGTTTCATCGCGCTGCAGGGCCGAACGAGCCAGGGCACAGGTCAATTGCCGGTGTGGCTGCTCAGGTTGCTCGCCCCGATGCGCCATCTTGAGAGCGCCCAAGACTCGAAACTGCATCTCGGCGGCAGCTTTGCGAGTGAAGGTTATCGCGATGACTTCTTCCGGATTATCGACAACCGACAGCAGCTTGAGGTAACGCTGAATCAGCAATTCCGTTTTTCCGGAACCGGCCGGTGCCTGTACGATGAAGGACCTCGAGACATCCAGCGAGTCGTCACGCGACTGTTGGTCATCCTCCAGAAGTCGCTCAGCTTCCACGCACAAGCTCCGTGTATCGGCTCAGCAAATTGAACTCACGCGCATCTCTCACCGACTGCGCCGCATTAACCCGGACGTCCCCGTCACCGAATTCCCGGCAGGCGGTCTTGACAAGGCGTTGCCAACTCGAGAGCGTGTCATGCCAATTAGCGTCATCTGTAAATCCTGTTCCGGCCCCGGAAAAACTTATTTCGCGGCTATCGATATTGACCAGAGCTATCGCCGAGACAGGGTCCTCGAGCGCAAGCGCGTAGGCGATCAGCTGTATTTCTTTGGGCATACCGTTGCCGTCCAGCAAGCTCTTCTTGCCACCGGTCTTGTAGTCAAGTACAAGCATCGCGCCGTCGGGCAGGCGATCGATTCGATCGACACGTAGTTGCAGGCGCACGGCCCCTTCCGTAAACGCCAATTCCTGCTCGACCGCGACCGTCGAAAATTCGCCGCGTGCCCTGTCGACAGTGACGAACTGCCGGAGAAGCGCTGAGACACGCAGGCGCTCGATCCTCAATAACTCAACTAGCACGTCATCAGCATAGCGTTCGTGGCGGAGAAACGCGGATTCGACGGCGTCCTCGATTCGCAGAGTCAAGGTTTCGTCTTCCCAGGCGGACAGGTCGCGATGGGTCGGCGTATCGCTGTAGAGCCGGCACAGCGCATCGTGAATGATGTTCCCGCGCAATGGCGCAGGCAAACCGACTGCCTGCGGTTGCAGGTTCCGAACACCCAACCGTCCCGTCACGAAAGCGTCTATGGGATTATTCAGCTGTCGTTGAATCGTGCCAGCGCCGCCAGCGATCCGTTCATGTGGCGCAATTCCGGGCGCGACTTCCGAGACTGTCGTAGTACCGGTAATTGCCAGCAAGTGCGCTGCATGCCATCCCGGGTCCGATTCGGATACATCAACTCGGGGTGCCAGTTCCTGGACCAGATCGCTCGGCGTCTGCTGCGCGTCATCCTCAATTAGCGCGTAGCTGCAAACGACGTCAGGCGCCGAACAGCCCATTCGCAACAAAAGGCCGCGTGCATACGCGAGCGTGTCTGAGGGCTCGGCATCCGGCATGCCTTTTTCTCGTTGCAGGCGACGTGAAATTAGCGGCGTCGGGTTACCCGGCGGCGGCCATTTCGCCGCGGTGAGGCCGCTGATCCAGAGTGCGTCGAACTGGGCCCCCGAGGCCTCGAGCGGTCCCATTAGCTGCACGGCAACTGCATCCGATTCGGGCTGAAACACCGTCTCCCCCGCCATCAGCTCAACGCGCCGAATTGCCGTTTCAAGGCTCATGCGCGGGCTGACCAGGTCAAGCCGAGCAAGATCGTTCAATAAATCTCGCCAACGATTCAGGAGTTGAAAATCGTCGCTCGACAGCGCCTCACTGCCTGGCCAGCCGCACGCGGACAGCATCTGGTCGATGTATACGGCCCACTGGGCTGGCGAGGCACTGTTGCTGAGCTCTCGCCGAGCCTTGCTCAGCGACGCAACAATTCTTAACCAGTCGTCCGCGTCGCTTCCCGCATCATGCCCCCGGAACGCAGCGGAAATCATCGCCGGCGACCAGCCACGATCCGGTAATTGTCGCAGCCTGAGTTCCAATCGACTGCGACCGCCGAGCTGCGGCGGCCCGAATAATGGCGTCCGCAGCAGGTGGCTTACCTCTCCAGCCGCGAGATTCCGCACCAGCCACCGCAACAACAGCAGCGCGACCGACACGGCCGGGTAGTCAGTCAGCTTGCGACCGTAGGATACGTTGACCGATCGAGCCAGCGACGGAGGCGCGTATTGCCAGCCCGGCACCAGACCCTCCCTGACGAGACGCGACTTCTGCTCGGCATCCTGTTCCAGCTTTCCGGCGATAATGGCGATCGTTTCGCCGGGGCGCTGTTCCAGGCGCTCCCGTGCCCATGCGCCGGCGGCACGAATCTCCGCATCGGTAGTCTCGAAGCTTTGCAGTCGGACCGATTGTGCTATTCCGGGGCTCGGCGCACTTAGCACATCACAACCCAGTTCTGTGAGTGCCGCCATTACCGAGCTTACGGCGGGTCGCTCGCGGTCAAATCCCGCAAGCGTAACTCGTTCTCGGCATATCGCCCGCCCCGAACGCAAAAGCCGTACGATCAGCCCGGTGAGCCCCGCCTCATCAACCCAATGCTCTCGCTCGAGAATACCGAGGTAGCGACCTGCGGCTGCGGCGAAAAGCCGTTGATCGTCATTCTGTGCGGACCGGGCCAGCTCCCGAATCGACACCTCCCAGTCGGCCATGCGTTGCCAGGCATCCCGCGACAGGCGCACCAGGCCCGCCGTGCCGGACAGGGACTCACCTGTCTCCTTGCTAAGGCAGCGCTCCCATAGCAGCTGACTCTGATGCCCGTTGATTCGCGTAGGCAGAGATGCCTGGTCGGTTGCCTCCAGCATTCTCAGCGTTAGCCAATCTTGCCAGGCGTGAATTACCGGGCTCTCCCACGCCGTTTTCCGCGCCTCTAGCTGCTGCTTGGCAAATGCGTCGCGCAAGACCCGCGCGAGTCGACGGTTTGCCGTAATGATGGTCGATGGGCCCTCAAGCGCGTCCGTTAGCCATTGGTACATCGGTCAGGCGTGTTGCTCCAGGCAAGCCTCAATGCGGTCGAAAACATTATTGAGCGTTTCAGTGTCCGGCAACGTCGTGATTCGGAAATGGTTCGTGTACGGAGTATTGAAGCTGCTGCCCGGCGCAACCAGGACGTGGTGGTTCTCGAGCAGATCCAGTGCGAATGCCTGATCGTCGAAACGCCCGTCAAAGCGAGGATGCAGCTGCACGAACGCGTACATCGCCCCCATCGGCAGCTGCACCGTCAAGAATTTGCTGTCTCGCACCCGATCAATGACAACCTGTCTGGACTGGTAAAGTCGCCCGCCCGGTTGCACAAGATCGACGATGCTCTGAAAGCCTCCGAGCGCTGTCTGTACCGCCCATTGTCCTGGCACATTACTGCAGAGACGCAGCGCTGACAGTAGCTCCATACCGTGAATATATTCGGCAGCACGATCAAGATCGCCGCTGAAGACGCACCAGCCGACCCGATAACCGCATGCCCGATAGACTTTCGACAGGCCAGAAAAAGTGAGGCAGACATAGCCGTCACCCAGCGTGGCCATCGGTATGAACTCGGCGCCGTCGTACGTCATCTGGTCATAGATTTCGTCAGACATTACGACCAGCCGGTGGCGCTCGGCCAGCTCGGCGATTGCCGTGAGAGTCTCGCGATCGTATACGGCGCCGCTGGGGTTATTCGGATTGATGACAACGATGGCCTTTGTATTTGGGGTCAACAGTTTCTCGAGGTCTCCCATATCGGGAACAAATCCGTTGTCCGGGCTGCATGCGTAATGCCGGGTCACCCCGCCATTGAGCGCAACCGCCGCACTCCAGAGCGGATAATCCGGACTGGGCACGAGGACCTCATCCCCGGGATTGAGAAGCGCGCGCAGCGAGAGGTCTATCAGCTCGCTGACGCCGTTGCCGATAAACACTTCCTCCGCGCTGACGCCGAGAATGCCGCGACTTTGTTGCTGCATGACGACCGCTTCGCGCGCCGGAAAGATACCCTTCTGATGGCAGTAAGGCTCCGCCTGGCCCAGGTTTTCGATCATTGCAAGCCGCATCGTTTCGGGCGTGCGAAAGCCGAACAGGCCGGGATTACCGATGTTGAGCGAGATGATTTCGTAGCCGCGCTTTTCCAGTTCCAAAGCGCGATTTGCCAGCTGCCCCCGAATCTCGTAGCGAACATCCTTCAGGGTTTCGCTGGTGCGTATTTGTTGTTCCATGGGCTATTTCAACACGTCCTGATCTTACACCGCCGCACTGCTTCGCAGCTCGGCGATCAAATCGTCAGAGTAACCCAACCACTCCCGTAAAACCTCATCTGTGTGTTCCCCGAGCAGCGGCGGCGCAAGCTTATATCCTACCGGCGTCTCAGAGAAGTCGACGGGGTTGGACACTGTCGGTACTTGTTGTCCTCGAGCGTTCTTGAGATGGCGCACAAATGTCCGCTCAAGTGCGTGCTGGTTCGTTAGCACCTCCTCGATATCATTGATGGGCCCGGCGGGAACGCCACTGGCGCTCAGCTTGGCGAGCCAGTACTGCGTAGTGCCCTTACTCAGGATCCGCTGGAGCCGTTTAACGAGCTCAGCACGGTTGGCAATCCGGTCACTGTTACGACGGAAGCGTTCGTCCGTCGCGAGGTCCGGTTCGCCGATGCAGTCAGCGAACGCCTTGAATTGCGCATCGTTACCAATCGCCAGCATCAAACTGCCATCGCTGGCTGCGAAAGCCTGGTATGGGACGAGGTTCGGATGCGCGGTACCCATTCTTCGCGGAGCCTCGCCGCTAATCAGGTAATTCATTGCCTGATTTGCCAGCCAGGCTACCTGGCTGTCATAAAGCGGCACATCGATATGCTGGCCACGGCCAGTTTGCTCCCGGGCGTTCAGGGCCGCCAGGATCGCGGTCGTTGCGTACATGCCGGCCATGATATCGGCAATCGCAACGCCGACTTTCTGCGGGCTATCCGAGTCTCTCCCCTCTGTTCCTGTAATGCTCATCAGTCCGGCAGACGCCTGGATCATGGCGTCGTAGCCTGGTTCCGAAGCTCTCGATCCGCTCTGGCCAAAAGCCGAAATCGAGCAATAAACGAGTCCGGGGTTTAGCGCTTTCAGTTCATCATGTCCAAGGCCAAAACGACTCATCGTGCCGACTTTGTAGTTCTCGAGCAGTACGTCAGCATTGGCAACGAGATCCCGGATAAGCTGTTGTCCCTGCTCGCTCGCAAGATTGACCGTGATCGACCGTTTGTTGCGATTTGCAGACAGGAAATAGGCAGACTCGCGTGTGTCCTCCGCGCCAAGCCACGGCGGGCCCCATTGCCGCGTATCATCGCCGACGCACGGTCGCTCGACCTTGACCACATCAGCACCATAATCACCAAGCAGCTGGCCGGCCCAGGGACCCGCGAGTATGCGACTCATATCGACTACCCGGATATTCGAGAGTGCGGCAGCCATGAAACGACGAAATTCCTTACCTCAGCCAACATCTAGCGCGTCAAAAAAACCCGGCCAACCTCGCGGTTGGCCGGGCGGGTCCGCACGGAGATTGCGGATTGCGTGACTCAGTCGACTGACGATTCTTCGTCAGCGCCCGGGTCCAGCTCTTCCACTTCGGCACCCTTCACTTCCTGAGGTACCGGAGTTTGTTCAATTTCCGGCTCCTTCTTGCCGAACCGGATCAATAAATCTTCCTCGTCCTCGGGGCTAAGCTCCCTGATGGACGCGATTCTCACGGATTCGCCGTCGAGGTTGCCTTCAAAAAGGACTTCAGCAAAAGGCGCACAAATCTTGCCGGTGGACGATTTGAAGCCGATTGCCCAGTTGGACCGAAGTCCGTGAGCCCTTCTTTGCAGGACCACATGGTACTGGCGGCGCCCCGACGCCGACACAATGAGGTTCGAGTCGTCAAGGACGCTGTATCCTCGGATACTTGGCTGATAGATGCAATCTGAGCGCGAGGAATCCACCCCGCCATCGCCGGCATTTGTACCCGCACAAGCTGATAAACTACATACGGATAGTATCGTAACTAGCTTATTTATAATGTTTTTATTGACTTCAAAAATTCGGTACATTGGGGTCCCACTGCATCGCAGAATCCATCATTTACGGACTTATTAGACCGATTCTGAACATTAAGTTTACGTCATATCCGCAGCCTTCGGGTACGTCCTCAGAGCGTCTCCCAGTCCAATCGGCCGGGCGGAATCCCGGATCCACTCGCTCCAGGAACCCACATAGAGTCGCGGCTCCCTGTATCCCACCTCCATTGCTGAAATGGCAAGATGACAGGCCGTGACACCGGATCCGCACATGACGGACCAAGCGGTCTTCTTCTGCGTGCCGAGCACATCGGCCCATAGCGACTCCAGTTCGGCCCTCGATTTCCAGGTCCCGTCATCCCGAAGGCTTACCGTATAAGGCAGATTCGAGGTGCCCGGTATATGGCCAGCTACCGGATCTATCGGTTCGACCTCCCCCCGGAATCGTAACGCGTCGCGCGCATCGATCAGATTAAGTTCCTCGATCCTGTCGAAATTGCGAACGAGTTCTTTTGTGGTCAATATTCTTTCGGATCGCGGCCGCGGCGAAAATCTCGCCGCCGTGACGATCTCGTCACCGGATGCAAGTGGCCGCCTTTCGGCCGTCCATTGCTGATAACCGCCATCCAGGAGTCGCACTCGTTCATGGCCGAGCCAGCGCAGCAGCCACCAGGTTCTCGCGGCAAGCGCCCCGCTATCGGCATCGTAAACAACCACGTCGGTAGAATTGTTGATGCCGAATCGTCCGAGCGCCTCTGCAAAAGCCCGGGCGTCCGGAAGCGGGTGCCGACCCGTATCCGGCGCCACTGTCGCCGACAGATCCCGGTCCAGGTCCGCGAATACGGCGCCCGGGATATGCCGAGCGCGGTAGGCTCGTCGACCCGCCAGCGGATCGTTCAGATCGAACCTGCAATCGACGATTCGGACGCCCGGACGGCCGATGAGCGGCTGCAATTCCCCTGTGCCGATCAAATTGCTGTGGATTGCCATATTGGCTCCGGGTATTGCCGTATTTGATCTTGTACACGGCGAACCCGTCGTAGACAATAGCGTGCCGATTGCGAAGTCCGCAGCGGCTACGGAGCAAAAAAGGGAGTTAGACAGGTGGAAAAGATTTTGGTCGGCCTGAAGCGCGTTGTGGATTACAACGTCAGAGTTCAGGTGAAGAGCGATGGCAGCGGTGTGGAAACCGATGGCGTCAAAATGAGCATCAACCCGTTCGATGAGATTGCTCTCGAGGAGGCGCTGCGGATCAGGGAGCGCGGTGACGCAAACGAGGTAGTGGTTGTCTCGATCGGCTCATCCGAGTCGCAACAACAGCTGCGCACAGGACTGGCAATGGGCGCCGATCGTGCAATTCTGGTCGAAACGGCATCGTCGACTGACGCGCTGACAGTTGCACGCGTGTTCCGGACGATTATTGACCGAGAGAACGCAGATCTCGTCATTCTTGGAAAGCAGGCGATTGATGATGACAACAGCCAGACCGGACAGATGCTGGCCGCCCTGTGGGGCCGACCCCAGGCGACCTTCGCGTCTGAGTTGACCTTTGACGGCACTACGGCGAAGGTAACACGCGAGGTCGACGCCGGCCTCGAGACCCTTGAAATCGACCTTCCGGCGGTCATTACGGTCGACCTGCGATTGAACGAACCGCGCTACGTAAAGTTGCCCGACATCATGAAGGCAAAGAAGAAGCCGCTGGATACGATTCCGCTTGCGGATCTGGGCGTTGACGGTGCGCCCGAGGTTAAAGAGACGGCATACAAGCCACCCGAGGGCCGGCAACGCGGCATCATGGTTGAGGATGTCGCAGGCTTGGTCGCCGCACTGAATGATAAAGGACTACTGTGATGTCAAAAGTACTGGTAATTGCCGAGCACAATGGCGAATCGCTCAATCCGAGTACCGCCAAATCTGTAAGCTGTGCGACTCAAATTGACGGAGCGACGGTCGACGTAGCCGTTTTCGGGTCGTCCGTTGCGGGTGTTGCCCAGGAAGCGGCGGAACTGAACGGCGTCGCGCGCGTCCTGAGCGTCGAACGCGAGGAGAATGATCCCGCAATCGCGGCGATACTGGCGCCGCAGATCGTGGCGCTGGCAGGCGATTACAGCCACGTTTTCGGTCCGTCGACGACCTTTGGAAAAGACCTGATGCCCCGCGTTGCCGCCCTTCTGGGTGTCAATCAGATCAGCGATATCATGAGCGTCGAAGGCAGTCACAGCTTCAAGCGCCCAGTCTATGCCGGCAACGCGATCGTATCTGTGGACGCACCTGCCGACAGCATTGTCATTGCAACGGTCAGGACGGCTTCCTACCAGGCAGCTGATCGTGGAAACAATGCGCCGATCGAAGCCGCGAGCGTGGACGCGGAACTTCCGACGCATACGAGATTCGTTGAGCTGCGAACCGGCTCGTCGGATCGCCCCGATCTCCAGGCTGCTGCCAGAGTCGTTTCCGGAGGTCGAGCGCTGGCTAGCGAAGAGAATTTCGAACTGATTTACAAGCTGGCCGACAAGCTTGGCGCTGCGATCGGTTCATCGAGGGCCGCCGTCGACGCCGGCTACGTCCCGCCTGAAACGCAGGTCGGGCAGACCGGACAGATCATCGCGCCGGACCTGTACATTGCGATCGGAATTTCGGGTGCCATTCAGCACATCACCGGTATCAAGGACGCAGGCACCATCGTGGCGATCAACAAAGACGAGGAAGCGCCCATTTTCGAGGTGTCCGACATCGGGTTGGTTGGCGATCTGTTTACCGTCGTGCCGGAATTGACCGACGCGCTGGGCTGAGCCAGCTCGTATCAGCTATTTAGGGGCCGTCTTCTTCGCCACAACGGGGTTACGTCGCACTTCACGTCGATGTGCGTAAGTACGCCTGACGCGATCCGGAAATCGGGCGAACAAGGCCCTCCTACAACGCGTCGAGGATGGCCTCGGCTTTACTCACTTCAAACTGTCCGGGCGCTTCAACCGCGACGTGAGTAGCTACGCCGTCGTCTACGACGATTGCGAAACGCTGGCCGCGCATGCCCATGCCAAATCCCGTGCCGTCCATTTCCAGCCCCAGTGCCCTCGCGTACTCGCCATTGCCGTCTGCCAACATCATTACGTCATCGCCAACACCTCGATCCTTGCCCCAGGCATCCATTACGAACACATCATTGACAGCCATGCACGCGATCGTGTCGACACCGCTCGCACGCAGCGAATCAGCCTGATCGACAAACCCGGGAAGATGATTCATCGAGCACGTCGGCGTGAAGGCGCCCGGCACCGAGACAAGAACCACTTTCTTGCCTGCAAATAAATCGTCGGTGGAAATCGCGCCAGGTCCCGCGTCGGTCATTACACCGAAAACGCCCGACGGCATCTTCTCGCCAGCTGAGATCGTCATCAACAATTACTCCTGTTTAGGTATTGAGGTTCCGGGCATGATCGTTAATGATTTTTGGCCCGCACGTAAGTGATTCTAGCAGGAAGGGAAACACGATGGATTTTGCGTTGACAGAGGAGCAGCAGCTCATTCGAGATGCCGCTCGTGACTTTGCCCAAAACGAGATAGCGCCGATCGCCGCCGAGTTCGATGCGAGTGGCAAATTCCCTGTGGAGACCATCCGACAGGCCGGCGAACTGGGTTTCATGGGCATCGAGGTGCCGACCGAGTATGGTGGGTCAGGCCTTGATTCCATCTGCTATGTGCTTGTTATGGAAGAGATTTCCGCCGCAGATGCGTCGCATGGCACTATCGTGTCGGTCAATAACTCGTTGTTCGGCGTTCCGCTGCTGGAATTTGGCACCGAGGCACAGAAGCAGACCTACCTGCGCCCGGTCGCGTCGGGTGAGGTTAATGGTGCCTATGCCTTGACCGAGCCGCAGTCAGGCTCTGACGCCGCTACGATGCGTACCAAAGCCGTTCGTTCGGCCGACGGCGCTTCGTACACGCTTAACGGAAAGAAAGCGTGGATATCATCCGGGCCCGTCGCACGTTACATGATCGTGTTTACCCAGACCTCCGCCGCTGACGGGGAATCGATCGGAATCAGCGCCTTCGTCATCGATACCGAAGAACCCGGTTTCAGGGTCGGCAAGACAGAACCGAAACTCGGCATTCGTGCTTCAGCAACCTGTGAGATCGAGTTTGAGGACTACGTATGTCCGGTCGAGAATCGCATCGGCGAAGAGGGACAAGGCTTCAAGATAGCTCTGACCGTTCTCGACGCCGGGCGCGTGGGCGTTGCGGCGCAAGCGGTAGGTATTGCGAGAGCCGCTTATGATGCGGCGGTCGCGTATTCCCGCGAACGACAGGCGTTTGGCGCTGCTATTGGCAGCTTTCAGGCTATTCAGGGGAAGATCGCCGACATGAAAATGCGTATCGATGCGTCGCAGCTCCTGGTACTTCGGGCGGCATGGTCAAAAGAGCAGGCGAAAAAGTCCGGCGCGAGAAACACCCTCAATTCCAGTATTGCAAAACTGTATGCATCCGAGACGGCGATGTTCGTGACGCATCAGGCCTTACAGATACATGGTGGTATGGGCTACAGCAAAGAGCTGCCGATCGAGCGATATTTCCGCGATGCGAAGATCACCGAAATCTATGAGGGGACCAGCGAGATTCAGAGGATGGTGATCGGTCGGGCCGAGACGGGTTTGCGGTAGGGCCGTTTCGCGCTTTAGTGGCGGGCTATTATGCCCGCGAGAGCTCGCCCCTGCCCTGGGGCGGCATACCTACGGTCCCCGATAGTTAGTAGTCATTCTCGGCGACATGGACAACCAAACCGTCGAGCGCATCGGATATCTCGATCTGGCAGGTCAATCGGCTGTTCGATTTACGCTCGAATGCCGCATCAAGCATGCTGTCTTCCATGTCGTCCATCTCTGGCATCTTGTCGAGCCACGCCTCATCAATGTAACTATGACAGGTCGCGCAGGCACACGCACCGCCACACTCGGCCACGATGCCCTCTATATCGTTATTGATGGCGCCCTCCATAACGGAGTAGCCGTTTTCGACTTCAACTTCGTGGCGAACGCCGTCCGGCGTTATATAGGTTACTTTTGGCATTGGGTCTGTCCAGTTTCGGGCGGTGGCAATTTTAGGGGCGTTGACCGTTTCCGGTCAACGCCCCCTTAATGTATGCCAGATTATCTTGACTGGCTGAGAGCTTGGGACTCTAAACGCGCTGCGACTCTGCTCTTTTCGCCTCGAGTTCCTGGCGTTTCTTGCGGGCGGCCTCTTCGGCAAGCTTGATCTGACGATTTCGCTCTACATCGGCATCGATAACCTTGATCCATTGATTCGATGTTCGCGCTGAACGTGGTGTTTTCGCCGCCTCTCGGAACGCCTTTTTCGCGGCTGAATACCGCCGCAAGTTGTACTGGCACATGCCGAGGGTTATCTGCATGTTGTCGGAGTTCTTGAGCCCGCCCTTGCGAATTGCGTCATTCGACGATTTAACGCAATCCGAGTATTTCCCGACATTCAGATAGGCATTGGCCAGGCGCTGATCCAGCTCTCCGTGGTTTGCCAGTTTGGCCGCGGCCTGAAGCGCCGGAATGGACTTTTCATCCTCCATCGCCAGCATCCACGCCTGTGAAAGCAGGCGGTAGTTCTTTTCATTCTTAGGAACGACCCCCGCATTCATTTTCTCTTCCAGGAGCTTGCCGGCTTTGTAGGGAACTTCCGCCTGCAAATAGAGCTGCGCCATGGTCACGAACTCGGTGTCCTTCTCCAGCATTCCCTGGGTATGGGCTGCGTCGTAGGCGTAGATCAGCTTCTCATCTTCGCCGAGTTCCGTGAAAGCGCCGGCCAGAGACTTCCAGTAGCGGGCCTTCGGCCAATTCTGCAAGAGTATCTTCTGGATATCCCGGACTTTGGTGTAGTTTTCCTGTTGGAAATACGCGAAGTTCAGCAGCCCGTACCAATCCTCTTTGACCGGGAGCTCGCGCTTTCGCGCTACCGCCATCGCGTTTTCGATGGGCTGAACCATATCCTTGTAACGGTTCAAATTGTAGAGGATTTGTGCCCTCAGGATGAACGGCTCGGGCGCGGGGTTGGTCTCCAGGATGAACCACTTGTCCAGAGCGGTTAACGCCTTCTGGTACTGCTCCTCCATGGTCAACAGCTGAGCCATCGTAAACGTGGTCTGCTTGGCCATTTGGGGCTCGAGATTCGGGAGCGCCAGCATCTTCTCGTAGGTGCGGATCGCATTGTTCGCATCGTCCATGTTGTAGTAGACGAAGCCCAGGTAATTCAGGACGTTAGCTTGTTCATACTTCATACTCGGTCAGCTTGTCGGGGTCATAGAGGTTGTTCAGCGATTTCAGCGCCCCCCTGTAATTCTTCTCGTCCACCATTTCCTGGGCTTTCTGGATTTTCTCATAGACGGGTTTGCTGACAGCCTGCGCCTGTTTCGTCTTGGTCTTGGCCCGATCCTCTTCGGTTGCTTTTTGAGCGCCGGCAGTCGAAAAGGCCAACATGCCAACGACAACGGCCAGACAGAGCTTCAGAGAAATTCCTTGGTTCATCTTCATATCAAAACGTCCTTTGGGTGGCATTTACCCGACCGGTTCTGAACTGACGTCAATCCTCGAGCTGGAACGAGATTCGTGTCTTGACACCCGGCACGTCGACGGGAACACCGTCGACGACCCTGGGCTTGTACTTGAACTTGAGAACAGCGCGTATCGCTGCTCGCTCAAACAGGCTGCTCGACGACTGAATGGCTGCTCGACGACTGAATCACAACAGGATCTTTCACCGTGCCCGCCGTCGTCACCGTAAAACTAAGATCCACGAAACCCTCCAGCCCTCTGGAAAGAGCCCGCGCCGGATAGACCGGCGCAACACGGACGATTGGCAGATAGTCGCCTTCTGCGATATTCATGCCGCCCGGCCCGCCGATGTTCGTGTCGGCCGTTACCGTTGGCGGTGCAACGTTAATTGTGGGCGCGTCAGGATTTATGTTGTCCATTTCCTGCGGTGGGGTCTCAGGCGGAGTCTCGGGCGGCTTCGGCGGCTTCTCCGGCGTAAGGTCAGCAACGTTGAGATTCTCATTGCGTTTGACGCGCACAAATTCGAGCTTATGGCGTTCACGAGGATCCGTCAGTGCCGTTTTACCGGTGACAATGAGCAGCTGCATCACAAATAGCAGGCTCAACGTTACGATCGTGCCGATTACAATTGAAAATATATAACGACCTATCATGGTCCTGTTCTCCTCACTGGCCGCAGCCTGTTGCTTTGCAAACAGCATGCAGCCCTAATTGTTACGACAGTCTCTCCGTCCTCAGGTTCCTAGCCGTCATCCGACGCGATTGACACGTTGGTGACCCCGGCGCCTTTCGCAGCCTCCATGACAATTACCAGCGTCTCGTGTGTCGATTCTTCATCGGCCTGTATGACCATCGAGCCTTTCGGATTTTCCGCGCGCATGCGTTCAATAATGGTGCGGATCATCCGAGGATCACGCTGCTGCCGATCGATCCAGATCTCGTCATTTGCACTGATTGCCACGAGTATCGACGCGTCATCCTGCGTGTCGGCCGTAACCGTATCGGGACGTTCGACCTGGATACCGGCTTCCTTGATAAAGGTCGCCGTCACGATGAAG
>CAMYMR010000010.1:0-41794 GCA_947259285.1 uncultured Woeseiaceae bacterium
CCGTCGTCAGGCCGCCTTCCTGTCCACAAAGACGAACTTGCCGTTATCCAGTCGCTGTTCCCCGTCCCACCGATAGGCGACCAGCTTACCGCCGCCGTCAGATGCCACGCTGTAGTCGAGACACGCGACGTTCGGGGCGAGCAGTTCGGGCCCGCCGTCCAGCCAGTAGTGCCCGAAAAACACCGGTGGGTCGTCGTGCGAGTACTGGATGATGTGATCCGCGCCGACCGGGTCCTCCGGGATATGGCTCCTGGCTTTTTCGGGGCCCAGGAATGCCGCCTGGTAGGTAATCGCGTCGGCATCGAACCAGCGGATGCGAACGGCGTGCCGGGCATGGCCATCCTTGTCGAGAAACGAGTGGCCTTGTGGCAGCTCGACTTCCTTGCCCTTTAACAGGATCTCGACTGCTTCATGCTCGAGCGCATCCTTGCGCGATGCTTTAACGAGCAGCTCGTCGTCGAGATAGTCGTTCAGGGATGGGTAGTTAACGAGCAGCGCCTGCATCAGTAGATCATCCCAGCAGGCGTGCACGACGCGCAGCTCGCCGAGATCCAGCCACATCGGCAAGGTACGAAACCACTCGCATGTGCCTCGCGGTGTGTTCACGAAGATACTGATACGGATTGTACGGGTCCTCGGTATGCCAGGCGATGGCGTTGAACTCATGGTTGCCCATGACCGCCATCGCGGTGCCGGAGTCGATCATCGGCCGGACGATCTCGATGACTTCGCGTTGATTCGGACCTCGGTCGATGAAGTCACCGAGGAAGATCACCTGCCGGTCGGGCCGGCAGTATACGCCGTCTGTAAGTTGGTAGCCGAGATTCGCTAGCAGCTCCTCGAGCGGCTCGCTGTAGCCGTGGATGTCGCCGATCAGATCGTAGCTCACGATAGGGATGATAGCGTGCCTGCGAAGTTGGCAACATTGTGACTTGCCGCAGGTTGGTTATCGACGCGGAAACGGCGGCAATGATCGGCAATCTATAGTATCGCGGCGAAAAGCCGCTCCCACTGGATTGCGGGCAGCATTCGAGAAAGAAACACGTACAATCGGCCGCTAAGCCGGTTAGGACGGAAGAATGAAGACACTGACAATCGCGCTCGCCACGCTCCTGTTATCACTCTCGGCGGTTACGCGGGCGGATGCCACGAGCGACTTCGCTGCATTACTCGAAGAGCACTGGGAGTGGACGCTTAGAAACTCGCCCGCGTTTGCTTCATCGCTGGGCGATCATCGTTTCGATGACCAGTGGCGCGATGAAAGCATCGCGGCGTATGAGACACGTCATGACGAGCGGCGGGAGTTCCTGCGTCGCGTTTACGCGATCGAACGCACCGCCCTCTCCGATGCCGATCAGCTGAACTACGAACTCTTCCGCCGACAGCTGCAGGATGACGTCGATCTGTATCAATTCGGTGGCCGCATGATGCCGTTCTTTCATCGCGGCGGCCTTTCATCGCGGCGGCATACAGAATCTCGAAAACACGACGAATCGGCTGCGTCTCTCCACGACGCAGGACTTCGACAACTGGCTGACGCGTATGAGCAAGGTCGATGTGCTGATTGATCAGCAGATCAAACTCGCAGAAGCCGGTCGCAAGGCCGATCTCATGGCGCCGAAAGTCCTGATGCAGCGCATCACCTCTCAACTCGCGCTGCAGCGGGTCGAGAACGGTGAGGACAGCCCTTTCTATCGCGTCTTCCAGGAGTTGCCGGACTCGATTCCTGCAGAAGAGCAGGAGCTTCTGCGCTCCACGGCTCTCGAGACAATCGAAAAGACCGTGCTGCCCGCGTACGAGAAGCTCGATCGCTACTTCAACGACAAATACCTGCCGGCAAGCCGTGAAAGCATCGGCCAGTCTGCTTTGCCGAACGGCAGCGCCTGGTACGAACACCTGGCGCGCTCGTTCACGACCACACGCATGACGCCCGACGAGATTCACCGGGTGGGCCTCAACGAGGCCAAGCGTATACGGGGTGAGATGCAGGAAATCATCAGCGAAGTCGAGTTCGACGGCAGCTTCTCGGACTTTCTCGTGTTCCTGCGCACCGATCCGCAGTTCTACTTCGATAACCCCGATGACCTGCACCAGGCCTACCTTGCCACCTGCAAGCGCATCGATCCGGAGCTGGTGACGTTGTTCGGCGTGCTGCCGCGCATGCCCTACGGGATAAAGCCGATTCCGGATTCGATCGCGCCGGACACAACGACAGCCTACTACTCACGGCCCGCGGCGGACGGCAGCCGTGCCGGCATCTACTGGGTCAACCTCTACAAGCCGGAGGTGCGACCGAAATACGAGATCGAGGTCCTGAGCGTCCACGAGGCGATGCCGGGCCATCATCTGCAGATAGCCCTGCAGCAGGAGCTCGACGATATGCCGGATTTTCGCCGCTTCAGCGGGTTTACTGCCTTCGTTGAAGGCTGGGGTCTCTACAGTGAACGGCTCGGATACGATCTCGGGCTCTACAAGGATCCCTACTCACGGTTCGGGCAGCTCACCTATGACATGTGGCGCGCCGTGCGTCTCGTCGTGGACACAGGCATTCACTACAAGGGATGGACCCGCCAGCAGGCGATCGACTTCTTCAAAGACAACGCCGCGAAGACCGAGCATGACATCGTCAACGAGATCGATCGCTATATTGCCATGCCCGGTCAGGCACTCGCCTACAAGATTGGGCAGCAGAAGATAATCGCATTAAGGGAACGTGCCGAGCGGCAGCTTGGCGAGGCCTTCGACATTCGTGCGTTTCACGACGAGCTGCTCGGCGCAGGCGCTTTGCCGCTTGATATCCTGGAGCAGCGCATGGACGCCTGGCTGGCGTCACAGCCCTAGGGAAATGTCAGGTGCCGTGCGTCGCTAAGGACCGGCTTGCTCGGCGACAGTGAAGCACGTGATCGGGGCAGGCAGGTCAGGCGCGACGGGCGCGTCTTCGCTCGGGGTAAAACGGCTTGTCCTGGGCTGACACCCGCCGCTCCCGCGGGTAACTGCGTCGCTCGCGTGGACGCGGAGACAGTAGGCGCTTCAAGCGAAACCACGAGAAGACAATGAAGTCCTCGATGTCATCCATCAATCGAATCAATCGTTCCATCAGTTGCGGCTCTGTCCCGGCAGCTATCGCAGTGTTGTCTCTTTTCCAGCCGTACTATCTTACGCCTGATTCAGAAACCCCTGTTTCTGATATTACATAATATAACAGCTCCAAGGCCCTGTTAACTAGGCAAATTTGTCAATGAGGGAAACTCACGACGTACGACACGCGCGCGATCCAGCGCATTCCTTGACAGGCGGCGGAACCCTTTGATGCGCTCAGTCCGCTCCGTGAGGCCGGTGTCGTTCGCAGTCGGGATTCAGGCGGTTTTGAACAAGTCCGCCTGAATCCTGGCGGGAAATTCACGACGCGCGACACGCGCGCGTTGCAGCGCATTCGCCGACGGATCGTATAACGCTTCGATGCGTTCGATCCGCTCCCTTAGCCCGGTGTTGTTCGCAATCTGGATATTCAGGCCCGGTCTTGCGTTCATTTCCAGGATCAGTGGGCCGCGGTCGGCATCGATGACCATATCCACGCCGAGGTAGCCGAGCCCGGTGACGTCGTAACCCCTCGCCGACGATTCGAGAATAAAGTCCCACATTGGAATCTGGAGCCCGGCGATCAGCGCGCCGGTATCCGGATGCTCATCGACGACGTCGTTGCCGAGCACGCCGGTCAGCGTTTCACCGGTGCTCATATCCACGCCAGCGCCGACCGCGCCCTGATGCAGATTCGCCTTGCCGTCGGATGCCCGTGTCGGCAATCGCACCATCGCCATGACCGGGTAGCCGCGATAGACGATCACGCGGATGTCGGGCACTCCCTGGTAGCTGACCTCGGCGAATGTCGCTTCGAAGTGCACGCAGTATTCGATCAACGCATGATCGCGTTGTCCGGCCAGGCTGTATTGACCGCTGACCGTGTTCGAGATGTGGTGCAGGATTTCGCCTTCGGAGACAAACAGGCCGCTGCTCAGGCGATAGTTGTCACGCTTCCGTTTGCCGCGACCGATGACGACGAAGATTCCATCGCCGCCGCTGCCGCGAGCCGGCTTTATCACGAACGATTCGCGGTCACGCACGATGTCAGCGAACTTGCGTACCTCGCCCTGGTGCGCGATCACGCCATAGAGATCCGGCACCGCCATTCCCGCCTTCAGCGCAAGTTCCTTGGTCAGGACCTTGTCGTCGACAAGCGGGTACAACCGCCGGGGGTTCAGGCGTGCAATGTAGTCGGCATTGCGTTCGTTCAATCCGAGTACGCCGATGTCATGCAGTTGTTTTGGTCGGGCCAATATCATTCCGTGGATAACGCCCTAAACCGCCGCAATTCCGACAGTCGATAGCCCGTGTAGCGGCCCGCCACTATTACCATCGACAGGACCAGCAGCAGCAGTTCCGGAAACGTGAATATGAGATGTTCGAGCCACGACATGCCCATGAAGACATAGGCGACGACGGCGACAACGAGGCTGCCGGCGCCCGCGCGCATGGCATCAAAGGCGCCTCGCTCCTCCCAGACGACCGACATTCTCTCGATCGTCATGGCGATAATCACCATCGGGAATAGCGCGACGGACAGTCCGGTCTCTAGACCCAGTCGATGCGACATGAGACTGATGATCAGCATAAGGATAACCACCACGATCAACACGGCGCCGAGGCGCGGTACGAGCAGCAGCCGAAGTCGATCGAGCAGGAACCGAATGCTGAGACCCAGGGCAACCAGCGTTGTGAACAGGATAACGCCCCACAACAGTTTGGTCTCCCGAAATGCCAGCGCGATCAGGACCGGCATGAAGGTGCCGAATGCGTCAATACCGACAAAATTGCGCAATATCACCATGATCAGCGCACCGATCGGAATCATAAGCAGCACGCTGTATACGGCCTGCGTCTGTATCGGCAGGCTATAGAGTGAAAAATCCACCGCGAAAGCGTCGCGCTCTGCCGACTGGGTCTCGGCAATGGCAATCGCGTCGAGGTGGTTCTCCTGGATCGCAAAACGCACATCGACATTGCTGCCGCCTTCCACATTGACGATGCGTTCATTGCCGCGCCACCAGACGAAAAAGCGATCCGGCAGGCGCTCCTCACCGGTCACGGGATTGAAGTACAACCACTGGTCGCCGTCATGAACCTCGAGCCATGCCACGAGATCCGCGCTGCGTTGCCGTCCGGCTAGCGGAAAGCCACGCACCATGCGCGCCGGGATACGCGCCGCCGCCAGTATCGTCGTCACGACGCCGACGAAGTCCGCACTCGAGTCCACGCCGGTCATCAGCAACTCGACGTTGGTATCCGGAGACGGGTCGTTGACGCGTCTTAGCAATTCGGTCGTGAAGGACGCCGTGTCCGCCGAGTGGTCGCGCACTTCGGAGACCAGTACATCCACGGCCGTCTTTAGCGGCTCATTGATAACCGGTAAGGGCGGAAACGGCGGCGTTGTATCCGACTGGTCTACGCTGTCATCCTCGTAAACCGATATTCGGTAGTAGATTGTCTGCTCGCCATCGGCGCGCCGGATCGCCCACTGGGCCTCACGCCCTCCGCTGCCATAGTTGAGGCTGAATCCGTATCCACGCGACACCGAGTTTTCATTCAGCATCCGAAAGCCCGGCGTGAGCGTTGGCACATGTAGCTGCACTTTGATCGAACCGGGTCCGCTGTCGAACTTCACGGCCGCTTCAATGGTCCATACCGGTTTTTCCTGGTTCTCGGTGACCGGAAAGCCCAGCACCTGCCACTTGTAGAAAAACACGGCCAGACCGACCACGGTCAGCAATAACGCGAGTACGTAGACGTAACGCTGATTCATTCTACTCCCTGGGCGACGTCAGCCGACGCCAAGTGCAACCTTGACCGCATGTTCTCGTAGCGGCCCGCTGCGATTGAACATCCGCATTCCGGTCGTTCTTATTTCGCCGATTAGACGGGAGTCTGTCGCAAACAGGCGATTGAGGCCAGTCATGAAGTGCAGCATCGTCGCATTTGCGCCTTTCCTGGCCCGCTCGTAGCGCCGCAATACGGGCTGGTCGCCCGGATGCAACCCCTGACCGAGCGCCGTTTCGAGAACTTCCGCGAGCGCCTGTGCATCCTGTAGCCCGAGATTCGCGCCCTGGCCGGCGAGCGGGTGAATTGCGTGGGCTGCATCCCCGATCAGCGCGACTCCGGGCAGCACGTATCGCTCCGCATGCTGGGCACCAAGCGGAAATGCACCGCGCGGCCCTGCCGCCGAAAGCGCGCCGAGGACCCGATCCGATGCGGTTGTCAGCATGCTGCCAAGCTCCCGGTCACTCGCCGCCATTGCACGCTTTGCAATATGCGGCTTCGTCGACCAGACGACGGATACCTTGCCGTCGGACAGCGGCAAGATACCCAGCGGGCCGTCACGAAGAAATCGCTGCCAGGCCGTCGACCGATGTTCGCGCTCCGGACAGAGATGCGTGACGAAAGCCGTCTGCTCGTAAGGCCAACTGCGGGTCTCGATACCGACGGCCGAGCGCACAAACGAGCGGGAGCCGTCGGCTCCTACAACAAGGTCGGCGGACCTTTTGACACCGTCCTCCAACTCGACCGCGTACCGCTGCCCCGACTGCCGCAGCGAGCGGATCGGACTCCCGAATCGCAATTCGACGTCTGTGGCATCGAGCTCGCGCAACAGCGCATCTTGCAACAGGATATTCTCGACAATGAACCCCAGCTGCGGCAGCGCGAATTCAGCCGCGTCGAAACGGAGCGCCGATGGGCTGTCGGGCGTGTCGGCCGCGTCCCAGACCCGCATACGCTCGTAAGGACTCAGGCGCGACGCTGCGACATGCTGCCACGCACCGACGGCGTCCAGTAAATCGGCCGAGCCGCTCGCGATAGCCGATACCCGAAGCGTGACCTCGTCATGCGGAGAGAAGCGCGGACGCTCGGCGCCATCCAGCACGGTAATCCGCAACGAATCGCGGCTCGCACCTGAGGCCAGCTTTGCGGCAAGGGTCAACCCTGTGATCCCCGCGCCGACCACTACGATGTCGAAGCGCTGCTTCATTTAAGCGACACGCCGCGTGACAGCCGTGGCAAGGTGCCCGCGAGGCCCATCGTGTGTTTCGCGAACAGCGATCGAACACCCGGGATCAGGTCGAACCCGAGCATGCCGACATTACGCAACGTACGCAGCGATCGGCTAGAGCTACCGAACAGGCGAACGAGGCCGTCGGTGAATCGCACCAGCTTCTTCTGATCACTGCGACGCCAGTCAGCATACCGCTGGAGTACTTGCTCATCGCCGGTATCGACACCGTTCGACTCGCCCCGGCTGTCGGCAATGCAGTCGCACAGCGCGGCGATGTCGCGCATCCCCAGGTTGAATCCCTGCGCCGAGACAGGATGAAGGCCGTGTGCGGCATTGCCGACCAGCACGCTTCGAGTTGCGGTGAGTCGCGCCGCCTTGCTGAGCGTTAGCGGATAGGACGCGCGCTTCCCAACGTTCGAGAAAGCGCCCAGGCGATAGCCGAACTCCTCCTGCAGTTCCGAAAGGAAAGCGTCATCACCCAACGCCAGTACGCGCTCCGCGTCCTCTTCAGAAACGACCCAGATAAACCCGGCCCGATCGGCCGACATCGGCAACACGGCGAGCGGCCCCTGAGCCGTGAATCGCTCAAACGCACGGTGCTCCATGTTCTTCTCGACGAGCATGTTGCCGATAATGGCGCGCTGTCGGTATTGCGTCTTTTGCGCCGAGATGCCCAACATGCCGCGGACCGTCGAATTGGCGCCGTCGGCTGCCACGAGCAGATCAGAGCTCAGCGCCTGTTGTTTGCCGTCGCCAGACTCCAGCGTCGCCGTTGCCTGCCCGGACGTCAGCTCAACGTCGACGATGCGCGCCGGGCAAAAAAGGTCTACGCGATCGGAGTTATCCATTGCTGACTGCAAAACGTTGCCCAGCACCCGATTGATGACGACGTACCCCAGCGCCTCGACGCCCTGCTCTTCGGCGTCGATGTGGGAAAAGCCGAAGCGGCCCTGGTCGGATACGTGAATGCTCTTGATCGGTGTCGACGCGCACAGGATTTCTTGCCACAGACCCATCGCCTCGAACATGCGCTGCGTACTTCGCGACAGCGCGGTTGTCCGATCGTCAAAACTGGGCTGCCCCGGATCTCTGCGCGCAACCGCCTCGACCACCGCAACGCGCAGGCCGAGCGGTAGAAGCGCGAGCGCAAGAGTCGTGCCGATCATGCCGCCGCCGGCAATCACAATATCGTAACGGCTGTCGCGACCAGCTGCGCTCATGAGCCTGACATCAGTGCCTCGATCTCATCGGGGTGCTTTGCAAGTCCCTTACTCAGTACGTCCGGACCCTTGGCCGTCACGGCGACGTCATCCTCGATCCGGATTCCAATGTTTCGAAATCCCTTTGGTACGCTGCGTTTGTTCGGGATATACAGGCCGGGCTCGACCGTGGTCACCATGCCGGTTTCCAGCACCCGCCACTCGTCGCCGACCTTGTAGTCGCCGACATCATGCACATCCATGCCGATCCAGTGCCCGGTGCGATGCATGTAATAGTCGCGGTACGCCCGATCCTTGATGAGCTTGGGCAAAGAACCCTTGAGCAGGCCCAGTTTGCGCAGACCCTTTGTAATCACTTTGACGGCCGCGTCGTGCGGATCGTTCCAATGATTCCCTTTTACGGTCTTGTCAATAGCGGCCAGCTGCGCTTCCAGTACGATTTCGTAGACCGCACGCTGCTCCGGGCTGAATCGCCCGTTTACAGGGAAAGTCCGGGTGACGTCGGATGCGTAATAATCGAGTTCACAGCCCGCATCGATGAGCAGCAGGTCGCCGTCTTTGAGTTCGGCGCTGTTTTCGACATAGTGCAAGGTACATGCGTTGGTCCCGCCGCCGACGATAGGGCTGTAGGACGCCCACGCGCCGTTGCGTCGAAATTCGTGCCGAAACTCGGCTTCGACCTCGTATTCAAACAGCCCGGGCCGCGTCATTTGCATGGCCCGCTTGTGCGCTTCTACGGCGACCCTTGCAGATCGTCGCATTGCCGCAATTTCGCCGCGACTCTTGTATAAGCGCATGTCGTGCAGAAGATGATCCAACGCGACGAATTCCTGCGGGGTGTGCAGTCCGCGCGACAGGCCCGAGCGCAATGAGTTAACCCAGTCCGCGATCCGCGAATCGAACTCCGAGTACATTCCCATCGTGTAGTAGACGCGGCTGCAGGGCTCGATGATGCCCGGCAAGATGTCGTCCAGATCATCGATCGGGAATGCGTCGTCGGCACCGTAGTCGCTGACGGCACCGTCCTGCCCCGCTCTCAATCCATCCCATTGCTCTCTTTCACGATTCCGTTCGCGACAGAACATCAGGAATTCACCCGCGTCGCGGCCAGGAGCCAGGACCGCTACAGCCTCTGGCTCGGCGAATCCGGTCAAATAATAGAAATCGCTGTCCTGGCGATACCGATACTCGACATCGCGGCTGCGCGTCCGTACCGGTGCCGCAGGAAGTATTGCGATGCCGCCTACACCAACCATGCGCATCAACTGTTTGCGGCGACGCTCGAATTCCTTCTTATCCATGTGAAAAGTTCGCTCTTCGGTTCTCGGGCGGGCGGTATTCTACGCCGCCACGCCCCATTTTGGGGGATTTAGCGCGAGGGAGATTCTCGTGTCACGACGCTACTGCATCGTCTCGCGATCGGGCGCAGACGCGTCGCTAGCATGGCGAACTTCCGAAAGTTCCTCGTAGGCAAGCTGCGCTGCGACCCGCAGATACTCCACGAGCTCGACATACGCTGCTTCGTTGGTCTCCTCATCAACCGTCTCGTCGAAATCAGCACGCGTAATCTCGAGCATGTCACGAATGATGTCGGCAAGTGGCTCCGCCGCCAGCCTGTTGCGCAATTCGTCGCCGTGTTTCGCGGACACGAGGCCGTGCAGGAATCCCTCGCTCCAGTGGGCCATGGCTGCCGTCCGTTCGACAACGTCGCAGTCATCGTCGGGCAGGAGCGGCGTGAACTCCGACAGCCGTTCAGAAAGCTGCCAAAACGTCGACTGATACAGCGTATTGAGCAGCTTCTGACATTCTCCGCAAGCGGCATTGCTGTCATCGGTACCCTCGAGAACGTGTGTGAGCCAATCCGGTCCCGCCGCCATGCCTGAAGCAGCCAGGCGGCCGGTCAGCAGGCCGTGAGTTTGCGCGGCATCCCAGCTCGCATCACATCGCCTGAGCGCGCTTTCCAACGTGTCATAATCAACCTTTTCATCCATACGATTGGCAACCTTTTCAATTCCGCCAATCCCTTATGATCCCACGGAGCGATTCCAGAGACCACGCCCGACATGACCTATATAAAGAGATAATTGATTCTGTCCTTTAGCGTGACTATATTCTGTCTATGGCCGATAACATTAGCTCGACTTTCGAACACGAACTTAAACGCCTGGAAAAGCGCGTCGATGCCCTGGTGCGCGTTTGTGACCAGCTGCAGGACGAGAATCGCTCCCTGAAGCAGCGTCAGGATGTACTCACCTCCGAACGCGCAACGCTCCTTCAGAAAAATGAGCAGGTTCGCGCCAGGGTTGAAGCAATGATTGGCAGACTGAAAGCAATGGAGCAAGGCTCTTGATGCCTTGCAGCCAAAAGCACACGGAGTACGTTGCATGACTGAACAATTCGCGCAGGTGAGTGTCCGCATTCTTGACAAGGAATACCAGGTCGCGTGCCCTCTGGAGGAGCGCACCGACCTGCTAGACTCTGCCGAGATTCTGAATACGAAGATGCGAGAAATCCGCGACAGCGGCCGGATCGTTGGTCTGGATCGCATTGCTGTTATGGCGGCACTGAACATGGCAAATGACTTGATACATGCGAAGGCGCGTGATCAGGAACTTGAAGGCGGCATTAGCAGCCGGCTGAAAATGATTTCCGATCGCGTCGACCATGTTCTGAGTGCTTCCGAGCAACTCGACCTCTGATTCCTGGCGTTCGCGATTAACGGATAAGCGAATTGGCGTCTCCTGCAGTGTTCGATACCGACCTGGAAACCTTTCGACCCTAAATTTCCATCTCGGGGTCGTGTTCTGTCGGAAGCATATGCGCATAACCGCTTCGGCGGTGAGCCTGTTGCGACCACGGCTGACCCCACCTTTTGCTCCGGTTCGAGAGCGAAGGTTTGTAACGGCACAGGCGGGAGACGCCTCCTTATGAATGATCTCCGCGCAAAAGCGCTGCGTGCGAGACGCGAGCTGCAAGCCGATGCGCGCGCACGGTCTTCCGAAATAATTTGCCAACGCGTCGTTCGTTCTCGCGAGTTCCGGTCCGGCAGAGCTATCGCATGCTATTTGCCGATGGGCGACGAAGTCGACACCCTTGAAATTTTCGATCGCAGCTGGCGCGCAAACAAGCGCATTTTTGCGCCGGTTTTGCACAGTCGTGGAAAAATGTCGTTTCGAGAAATTCGGCCAGAATCGACCCTCGAGCGAAATTCATTCGGCGTTTGGGAACCGTCGACCGGATCAACGATCAGGCCGCGCGATCTAGACATGGTAATAACACCAACCGTTGCCTTCGACGACGACAACAATCGCATCGGAATGGGTGGCGGCTACTTCGATCGCTGTTTCTCATTCCTGAGATACAGAAAGTACTGGTTGCACCCGAAACTCATCGGCGTTGCATTTGCATGCCAAAAAGTCGAGAAAATTACGCCAAACGTATGGGATATACGGCTTTACAGCATCATCACCGATGCAAACCCAGGCAATTAATACACGCACTAACCGCGGTTTTCGCTGCTTCACAAACACTCGGCGTAATTTTGACAGTGCTCGAAAAGCATCATTTTTGATAGACGCAAGTTCGTCTGATTCAACTTTCTCCGCTGCACCACTTTGACGTTCGGTTCACTTTTCTTTCGCCCCGTTCCGATCGTAAATCACCATCGAGAACATTCGCCATTTTGCGACACCTTTCGACTGCCGCATTGCCGAGATTTCGCGATACGAAAACCCGGAGTAACTTTCTGGATTTTTTGCAATGGTTGTATATACTCAGCTCCGGGTACCCGACACGGAGAAAATTGATGGCTACCAAAAAGAAGTCTCGTAAGAAAGTTTCGAAGCGAAAGGTCGCGAAGAAACGTAAAGTAACAGCACGAAAGAAAGCCGCGCCGAAAAGGCGTGTAGCGAAAAAGAAGGCCACTAAGCGCAAAGCGAAAAAGAAAGTCGCCAAGCGTAAAGTGAAGAAGAAGGCGAAAAAGAAAGTCGCCAAGCGCAAAGCGAAGAAGAAAGTAGCTAAGCGCAAGACCAAGAAGAAGGCGAAAAAGAAAGTCGCCAAACGGAAAACCAAGAAGAAGGCCAAACGCAAAGCGAAAAAGAAAGTCGCCAAGCGTAAAACCAAGAAGAAAGCGAAGAGAAAAGTAGCTAAACGCAAGACCAAGAAAAAGGCGAAAAGGAAAGTCGCTAAACGCAAGACCAAGAAGAAGGCGAAGAGGAAAGTCGCCAAACGTAAGACCAAGAAGAAAGCTACTAGGAAGAAAGCGTCTCGTAAGAAGAGATAGCTAGCTGGACGCTTTGGAAGAGGCCTTCTTCCCGAGCAAGCAAAAGGGCCCGCCGTTGGCGGGCCCTTTTTATTTGTCGGAATTGTGCGCTGATCGTACGTGCAATTCGTCGCGATTTGACTATAGTACCTGCCTATGGACGCTACTCAGAAGAAGGCAGCGGCGGCAAAAGCGGCGCTCGAATACATAGTACCGGGAACCGTGCTGGGGGTCGGAACCGGCTCCACGGTGAACATGCTGATCGATATGCTGCCTGACGTTCGCGATCACATTGAGGCTGTCGTATCGAGCTCCAAGGCAAGCACTGCGTTGTTGAAAGAAAACGGGTTCGAGGTAAAGACGCTCAACGAAATCGGCGATATTGATGTTTATGTCGACGGCGCGGACGAGTGCAACAAGCACCTGCAGCTGATCAAGGGCGGGGGCGGCGCTTTGACGCGTGAAAAGGTGCTCGCTGCGGCAGCGCGTCGGTTCGTCTGCATCGTTGACGATTCCAAACTGGTTGGCATGCTCGGAGCTTTTCCCGTCCCTATCGAGGTACTGCCGATGGCACAGGAATTCGTGTCCCGCCGTCTGCTCAAGATGCGGGGAAACCCGGTTTGGCGCGACGGCTTTGTCACTGATAACGGCAATCATATCCTCGATGTGGACGGTCTCCAGATTCCCAATCCCGTTGAGATGGAGGCACGCATCAACCGAATACCGGGCGTAGTCACCGTTGGCATTTTTGCAGACCGGCCGGCCGATTTATTGCTGATCGCCGATGACAGTGGCGTTAGGGAAATGCGGGTTTAGAAGGTCGCAGAAAACGGGCCCGAGGGGACCCGTTCTTTTTTGGCTGGGGGAGAGGGAAGGTCGCGCCGGCTGATTCCTCATCTCGCTCGTCACTCCGTTGAAAAGCAGCTCCGGCATCCATACCGGGTAGAGAGGGATTGTCGCCCTGCGGGCGACCAACGGGCTTCGCCGCGTTGTCGAACAGGGTCCGAATCCCGAGCTCCCCACGGCCATAAAAAGCGAAAGGCCCCGCGAGGGGGCCTTTCACTTTTTTTGGCTGGGGGAGAGGGATTCGAACCCCCGTTGGCGGAGTCAGAGTCCGCAGTCCTACCGCTAGACGATCCCCCAAGTAAAGAGATCAACTGTCCCGGCGCTGTTAGCGCTTGGAGTACTGCGTGGCGCGACGTGCTTTCCTGAGACCCACCTTCTTGCGTTCAACCTCGCGCGCGTCGCGCGTAACAAACCCGGCTTTGCGCAAAGACGGCCGCAACGACTCGTCGTAGGCCATTAATGCGCGAGTCAGGCCGTGGCGAATGGCGCCGGCCTGCCCTGTCGTGCCGCCGCCTTTGACGGTGACATTCACGTCGAAACGGTCAACCAGCTGGGTCAGTTCAAGCGGCTGGCGAACGATCATCTGCGCCGTTTTTCGACCGAAGAATTTATCGAGCGAACGCTTGTTGACCGTAATATCGCCATTTCCGGGCTTCAGGAATACACGGGCCGTCGACGTCTTACGCCGGCCGGTTCCGTAAAAAAATGTATCACTCATAGTCTCTTCTCAGCGTTGAAGGCCAAAGCCTCAGGCGCTTATATCCAGGGGAACGGGCTGTTGTGCCGCGTGGCTATGCGACGGACCGGCGAAGACACGCAGCTTGCCCAGCATCTGACGCCCAAGCGGTCCGCGGGGAAGCATGCCCTTAACAGCTTTCTGAAGCACGCGCTCCGGAGTCTCGGCAAGCATCTTGTCCAATGACACCGACTTCAGGTTGCCAATGTATCCCGTGTGGTGGTGATATACCTTATCTTTCAGCTTGTTGCCGGTAACACGGACCTTTTCGGCATTGACGACAACAATATAGTCGCCGGTGTCCACGTGCGGCGTGTATTCGGGCTTGTGCTTGCCTCGCAGGCGACGAGCGATCTCCGTGGAAAGGCGACCCAGGGTCTTTCCTGTCGCATCAACCACGTACCAGTCGCGTCGCACCTCTGCTGGCTTCGCAGAAAACGTCTTCATAATTCTGATTTCCGTAAGGGAAGTATCGTGTTGTCAGGGGATTCAGCGCAATGCGACGTCCCCGTCAGCCATCCGCGCGCTCAGAAAAATCGCTGCAGTGGCGAAAGGCGCGAAATTTTACTGTAGCCCCCGCCCTAATGCAATCGATCCGGGACTTTTTTCTGCAGAAAAAGCGCCTGCGGGTGGGCGCTTTATTTACTGGTTTTTCAAAAGCTTATCATTTCTATGACAGACCAGTGGCGGCGAGCAGGTCGATTAGAAGGCATATTCGAGGGACAAGGCGGTGTAGGTATCCGTCTCTTCCGTCAGCGCGGGCACATCGGTATTGTGCTTGGCCGTGAAGGACGCAACGAGCGCCAGGTTACCCGCGAGCTTCGCGGAAATCGCCGAGACAGACTCGAGATACGTATTCTCGCTACCCGATTCGACGGTCACATCCTGGCGAAACTCCGCCGTCTCGCTGAAAAGCCACTTGTAGTAGGCGCCGCCGCGGAAGATCGCCTCGTTTTCCGAGATACCGTCCTGCGTCTCGGACTGCCGCGCACCGAGGCCTGCCTCGACGTTCAGCAGGTGTCTGTCCGTCTTGATCAGGCGACGACCGTAACCGATGGTCTGGGAAAACTGCGTGTCGAAGGCGCCGAAAACGTCTTTACGCCAGTCCAGCTGTCCGAATGCGAAGTTTGCATCCGTTATGTTCCATTCGGACTTCCAGCCGGCGGTATAGGCCTCCGCGGTACTCACCTCGTTCTCGGATGCTTTGATTGCAGACGCCTTGGCAAGATGCACCCACTGCCCCGTCTTGTATCCGACTTCGAAGCCCGTATTCAGGGTCGAGGTCTCCGTATTTCCGGATGTCGCGAGGTAACCCAGCGTCGCTTTGCCGGTCCAGGGGCTTTCGGGCTCCTCCTGGGCCATCAATGAAAAGGGAATGATCGACGCCGCTGCGATCAAGGCTATACGCAATTTCATGCCTGTAACTCCTGGAGAGAATCGGTGCTGGAAGCAAAAAGGCAGCGGAGTATACCGTCTGAGGCGAGCGGTTCGCTATACTCCAATTGTGACAAAACGTGAACTCTCCCCGATCGACCGTCTGCTGGCCGGCGCCGGCGATGCCCTGCGCACCATCGCGGCGCCCGCCGGGCGTCCTGCTCGCGAAAATCCGGCCGGAATGATCCGGGAGACGGATTTGGATCCTCGAGCGAAATCGCACGCCGCCGGGCTGATGAGAGTCAATCATGCGGGTGAAATCGCGGCGCAGGCACTTTACAAAGGCCACGCAACGGTCGCTCGTGATGCGAGGATCGAAAAGCAGATGCAGCGCGCGGCGGCCGAAGAATCAGACCATCTTGCCTGGTGCGAGCAACGACTCCAGGAACTCGGTGAGGAGCCGAGTCGCTTGAGTCCCGTTTGGTACGCTGGCGCCTACGCCATCGGCGCGGTCAGCGGCATTCTGGGCGACAAATGGAGCCTGGGCTTTATTGCAGAAACCGAGCGACAGGTCTGCGAACACCTGGACACGCATCTCGATGGCTTGCCGCCGCAAGACGCGAGGAGCCGTGCCATTATTGAACAAATGCGTGACGAGGAAGCCGAACACGGTGAAAATGCCGTCGAAGCCGGTGCCGCCGAACTGCCCGGTCCGGTCAAGACGCTGATGCGGTTGACGGCAAAAGTCATGACGAGGACGGCGTATTGGGTATAGGGCAGGCGGAAAAGACGATAAACCGCGTCGAAACACGGGCTTAGCTTGCCGTGACCGCTAAACTGTATTAAAACAGGACCGCAACAGGGGCGAGGATCAATCAATGCAGACTACAGCCAAGAATCTCAGCGATGTGCCGGCAATCAATCGATTTCTGAGCTACTGCCGTGTGCGCACGGTGCCGTCGAAAACCGTGATGATCCATGCCGGCGACCTGCCCGACGTGCTCTATTACATCGTCGACGGTTCGGTCGAAGTCATGATCGAAGACGAAGATGGCAACGAAATGGTGCTCGCCTACCTCAACAAGGGCCAGTTCTTTGGCGAGATGGGTCTTTTTTACGAGCAGCCCACGCGCAGCGCATGGGTGCGCACTCGCACCGAATGTGAAATCGCCGAGATGACCTATCCGCGGTTTCGCCAGATCGCCAGCGAGAGCCCGGGTCTCGTATTCGAGCTTGCGACACAGCTTGCGACCCGCCTCGATCGAACCAACCGCAAGTTGGGCGATCTTGCGTTCGTTGATGTTACCGGTCGAGTCGCGCACGCGATTATGGACCTCTGTAACGAACCGGACGCCATGACGCACCCGGACGGCATGCAGATTAAAGTCAGCCGCCAGGAATTGAGTCGCCTGGTCGGCTGCTCACGTGAAATGGCGGGGCGTGTGCTCAAGGTACTCGAAGAGCAAGGCCTGGTCTCGGCCAGCGGCAAGACGATCGTTGTCTATGGGGCACGCCCGAACCGCAAACTCTGAGATCGATGTCCGGATAACCGCGCTATGTCAGGCATTGCCTGACGGCTGTGCCGGTTGGGCAGTTCTCCCTCATGGCTCAGGCGGCGCAACGGTACTTTGTTTCGACGAAGTAAAGCGCAGTGTCAGCGAGCCATGAGGAGAAATAAAGTACCGTTGCGATGCCTTCCGCTTTACTTCGGTCGAATTACCCAACCGGCACAGCCGTCAGACTACCAGTCTAAGTAGCAGACGCTATCTCCGCTTTCATTGCGGCGATCGTCTTCGCGTAATCATCACTGCCAAATATTGCCGACCCGGCAACGAACGTGTCGGCTCCCGCCGCCGCGATTTCACCAATGTTATCGACCTTCACGCCACCGTCGATTTCCAGGCGAATGTCTCGCCCGCTGTCCATGATGATTTTCCTGGTCGCGCGGAGCTTGTCGAGGGCGGACGGAATGAATTTCTGACCGCCGAAGCCCGGGTTCACGGACATTAGCAATACCATATCGACCTTGTCGATCACATGGTCGAGCCAGGCCAGCGGCGTGGCGGGATTGAACACCAGCCCGGCCATGCAGCCGTGTTCATGGATCAGGCCAATGGAGCGGTCAATGTGTCGACTGGCCTCGGGATGAAACGTGATGTAGCTGGCGCCGGCCCTGGCAAAGTCAGGAATAATGCGATCGACGGGTTCAACCATCAGGTGCACATCAATGGGCGCTTCGATGCCGTAGCTTCGCAAAGCCTCGCAAATTAGCGGACCAATGGTCAGATTCGGGACAAAGTGATTGTCCATCACGTCGAAATGCACGATATCCGCGCCGGCTTCCAGCACGGCATTTACGTCGTCACCGAGACGGGCAAAATCAGCGGACAGTATCGAGGGGGCAATAAGTGGAGTCACGTTGATTCCTGATTGTGTCTGGTAGAACTCTACCTCAGTCGTCGAGATTGCGACAGCTCATCGTATCGAGCGCCGGGCTTTCAGCATCTCGTAGGCAACGCGAACCTCCCGGGTGCGGCGCTCAGCTTCGGCAAGTACCGCCTTGTCCGGATTACTGCCGGCAATCTTGTCCGGGTGATTTCGGTTCATCAGTCGCCGATACGCCTTCTTGATCTCGTCATTGCTTGCGTCGGGCGTCATGCCGAGCGCGTGGTACGCGCTCCGCACACGGGCCGCATCCGCGTCTCCGGCGGGCGATCGCCTGAATCCTTTTTGCGCCCGTATCATCGCCTCCAGCTGCGCGAGTTCGACGCGGCCAATGTCAAGTTCTGTGCAGACGATCCAGATGACCGCGCGCTCTTCCTTCTTTAACGGGTCCTTTGCCAGCACGACTTCAAGAAGCAGCCGCAGGAACAAGCTCCTGTGCGCGGCGCTCTTCAAACTGACCCGCCGCGCCTCGCGAATTGACTGCAACAACGGGAAGCCGGGTCGTTTGCCATCCTCGAACCAGTTAATTGCTCGGCGAACACTGGACGGACCGAGCCCCAGTCGATGCATGATCATGCGAGCCGCGCGAATCTCCTCTTCGGATACGCGCCCGTCAGTCTTGGCGAGATGGCCCATCGCCTGGAACAAAAAGCGAACAAAGTCGTCCGAAACGCGGCCAACCTTGGCTCCCTGCTCTTCAAAATTGCGGTAACGATCGGCGAAGCCGCGATCGAACTGGTGGCCGAGGAATAGGCCCAGAACCGCGAACCAGGGCTTCAGCGTTGCAAGCCCTGCCAGCGTGCCAATAACTTTGCCCCAATACACTACAGATTCCGGACACCGGGTGACGAGGAGAGGGCCCATCCTAACGGTTGTTTAAGGCCATTCCTATGCTCTGTGCTTGCCTGCTCGTGGCCGAGAGGCGATCATCGCGTACAGTTCCTGAAACGGCGGGCGCTAAAACGTGAACACCACGGACGTATTATTCGAGTCTTCGATACCCGAGCTACCCCTGCTGGGCAGAGGCAAGGTCCGCGATATCTACAATGTCGATGATCATCATCTCCTGATCGTAACCACGGACCGCCTTTCCGCCTACGACGTAGTACTGCCGGACCCGATTCCCGGCAAAGGACAGGTGCTCACCAAGCTGTCGGTGTTCTGGTTTCGCATGATGGCCGATATTATCGATAACCAGTTGACAGACCTGACGGTGGATGACGTCGTAAAAGATCCTGCGCTGCGCCAACTGCTTCGAGGCCGTGCACTCGTCGTCAGACGTTTTCGACCGTTACCGATCGAGGCGGTTGTTCGTGGCTACCTGATTGGCTCCGGGTGGCGAGACTATCTCGCGACCGGCCAGGTCTGCGGCATCGATCTGCCCCGAGGCTTACAGCAGGCGCAGCAGTTACCGCAACCGCTGTTTACACCGGCGAGCAAGGCGGCTGCCGGAGATCACGACGAAAACATAAGCTACGCGGCGGTAGTGGACCTCATCGGTGAGAAAATGGCGGCGCATGTACGCGATGTATCGATCCGGATTTACGAGCGCGCGGCAGCATTCGCATTACAGCGCGGCATCATCATCGCCGATACCAAGTTCGAATTTGGCCTCGACGATGAGGGTCGCCTGCACATCATCGACGAGGCTCTAACCCCGGATTCATCGCGATTCTGGCCGGTCGACGGCTACATGCCTGGCATTAGCCCACCGAGCTTCGATAAGCAGTTCGTGCGCGACTATCTCGACACGCTGGACTGGGACAAGACGCCCCCGGGTCCGGAGCTTCCCGCAGACATTCTGCAACAGACCGGTGAAAAATACCGCGAAGCGCTGGATCGGCTGACCGGCCTGTAAGCCCGCCTGCTCGCCAAAACGCGCCTGTAGACCTCGTCGTCGATCTCGGATCGAATCAGGCCCGGCGCGGTTCGGAGATTTCTCGAGCTTCGTGTGGAGTGCAGCGACGCATGAAATCCAGATTGAACGATTTTTATTCGGCATCTCAGGAAACAGCGCCGCGTCTCTCCGATGTACAATGCATCGCATGATTATCGACGTAAGCGGTCAGATCGACAGATTCATTTGGGGCGACTCGCTCCACAAGTTCGGCCTGCCCGGGCGACTCCTGACCACCCTGTTGCAGCATATTTACGCCGTTCTACGCGATATGTTTGCGGGGCAACTCACGTTACGAGCGATGAGTCTTGTTTACACGACGCTGCTATCGGTCGTGCCACTGATCGCATTCAGCTTTGCGCTGCTGAAGGGATTCGGCGTGGACCAGTTGCTGGAGGACAGGATGTACCTGCTGCTGGAACCGCTGGGCGAGAAAGGGCAGGAGATCACTGACAATGTAATGCGCTTGGTGAAGAACGTTAACGGCGGCCTGCTCGGCGGCGTCAGCCTGGCCTTCTTTATTTACACAGCCATATCGATGGTGCAGAAGGTCGAAGAAGCCTTCAACTATGCCTGGTATGTCAGCAAACCCAGAAGCTTCGCGCGACGTTTTACCGAATACGTCTTCGTACTGACGATCGGACCCGTCGTCATCGTACTCGCCCTCGGCATGATCGGCTCGCTCCAGGACGAGGGCATCGTAAGGTACCTGCTCGAAAATCAGATCGTCGGGCCGTTATTTGTTGCCACCAGCAAAGTAACGCCGTTCCTGCTCGTGAGTGGTGTATTCGCATTTCTCTACTGGTTCATGCCCAATACCAAAGTCCGATTGAGCTCGGCATTCGTCGGCGGAGTCGCCGGCGGGTTTCTCTGGGCGACGTTGGGTGTACTTGTCGCCGCATTTATCGTCAATTCGGCGAGGACCATGACCGTTTACGGCGGCTTCGCGATCGCCATTATTGCGTTGATCTGGCTGTACCTGAACTGGCTCGTGCTGCTGGTGGGCGCGCAGCTCGCCTATTACCACCAGAATCCTGCGTATTTGCGCATCGGCAGGCGCGAGCCGAAACTGTCCAGCAGTACTCGAGAACGTCTTGCGCTGAATATTATGCTGCTGGTTGGCCAGGCATTTCGCGACTCCGAGGCAAGCGTAACCATCGCTGACGTCAGCGAAAAGCTCCGCATCCCGTCAATCACGCTGGAGCCGATCGTCGCGGGTCTCGAAGGGAACGGCCTGCTGACATCAACAGAGAAAGAGGACCTGCTGCCGGGTCGCGATATGGCAGGGATCGCATTGAGTGACGTCCTTGCGGTCGTTCGAGAGTACGGCGAGACCGGCTCGATCAGCAAGCCACGCTGGTCGCCTGTCGTCGAGGAAATTGGCGACAGCCTCGACACCGCCGTTGCGTCGACCATCAAAGGAACGACACTTGCCGAACTGCTCGATCAAAAGCGGGAAGATTAGCTGCCCGCGATCGTCATTTCTTCAACCAGCAGCGAGCCGCAGCGCAGTCCGCCGCGGATATCCTGATCGCTGCCGATGGCAACGATACGCGGGTACAGATCCTTCAGGTTTCCCGCGATCGTCACCTCGTGAACAGGGTATTGAATTTCGCCATTCTCGACCCAGTGCCCGACTGCTCCGCGCGAGTAATCGCCGGTCACGCCGTTGACGCCCTGCCCGATCAATTCTTCCACCAGGAAACCTGTGCCCATTTCCTTGATAAGCGAGGCTTTGTCGTGTTCACCGCCTGGAACGATAAGATTTTGCGCGCCGCCAGCATTGGCCGTCGTCTCGAGGCCCAGCCGCCGCGCCGAGTAGCTGCTCAGAATATAGCCGCGAAGTACACCGTCGGTTACGACATCGCGATCATAGGTCGCGACACCTTCCGCATCGTAGGCAGCGCTTGCCATCGCTTTTTCCAGGTGCGGCCGCTCCTGAATAGTGACGAAGTCCGGGAAGATCTTTTCACCAACGGCATCCAGAAGAAATGACGAACGACGGTACTGTGCGCCGCCGGCTATGGCGCCAATCGCGTGACCGAAAAATCCTCTTGCGAGCTCCGCGGTAAAAAGCACAGGCGCTTTGGTCGTCTTTATCTTGCGCGCGCCCAGGCGACCGAGCACGCGTCGAGCCGAGGTCTCACCGACGTCGGCAGGCTTGACGAGGTCGTCAGGGTCGCGGGACGACGTGTAGTCATAGTCACGCTCCATCGCACCGTCCGTCTCGGCCAGGACAACGCACGTGATGCCGTGCCGCGTCCGCGACACGCTGCCCAGGAAACCGTGCGAGTTCCCGTAGGCGCGCATACTTCGGTTCGTCGAAACCGTCGCGCCCTCAGAGTTGCTGATCCGCCTATCGAAATTCAGCGCAGCCGCCTCCGTTTCAATCGCAATTGCGATCGCGTCTGCCGCCTCGATGGTCCACGGGTGATCGAGATCGAGATCCCTGATATCGGTACACATCAGTTTGGGGTCCGCGAGTCCCGCGTATTGGTCGCGTGCGGTCACGGTCGCAAACGTGCATGCCTTTGACACAGCCTCCCTTATCGCCGGGGGTGAAATATCGGACGTGCTGGCGTTCCCCTTACAGGAGTCCTTGTAGACCGTAATGCCGATGCCGCGATCGTTGGTGTATTCGAGGTTCTCGACGTCTCCGTGCCGCGCGGTTGCGGAGAGCCCGTTGTCATGGCTGACGGCAACTTCGGCCTGATCGGCACCCTGCTTTCGCGCTTCAGCGAGCGCCATCTCCACGATGCGCTCAAGCTCATCCCGGCCCAGTGAACCGCGTCTGGCTGGCTTTCCCATGGTTTTCTGCATCCTCTAGTGAGCCCCCGGCGGTGAATCCATCACATGATAGACTCCGCCGCAGATCCTGCGGGGAGGTACTTTAGCCGGTGACAGAATTAAAGCCCAGCAAAAGCGCGAGAAAACGCGAGTTTCACGCGCTGCAGAAACTCGGCGAGGACCTGATCAAGTTGAAAGAGCCCGATCTCCTCGACATGGGGCTGGACGAGGACCTGCTGGAAGCCGTCCTTGCGGCACGTCGTATCAAGTCCCACAGCGCCCTGCGTCGTCAGAAACAATACATCGGAAAGCTGATGCGCAAGGTGGATCCGGAGCCGATTCGCGCGGCACTTTCTCGTCTCTGCCTTTAGTTCACGAGAGTGTTAGTATTTCGCGATGGGGATTGACGTCGGCATAATTATGGGGTCCCGGTCGGACTGGGAAACGATGCGTCACGCGAGCGAGACACTCGAAACGCTCGGCGTGTCGTTCGAAGTCCGAGTCGTTTCGGCGCACCGAACGCCGGATCTCTTGTTCGAGTATGCGGCGTCCGCCGTTCCGCGCGGCCTGAAAGTCATCATTGCCGGCGCCGGCGGAGCCGCCCACTTGCCGGGCATGACCGCCGCGAAAACGCGGCTGCCGGTATTGGGTGTCCCCGTCCGTTCGGAAGCGCTCAGTGGTATGGATTCATTGCTGTCGATCGCACAGATGCCGGCAGGAATACCGGTCGGCAGCATGGCTATTGGTCGCGCCGGCGCCGTCAACGCCGCGTTACTCGCCGCAGCGATGCTCGCCAACAACGATTCGGCAATCGCGTCGGCGCTCGACGAGTTTCGCAAGAATCAAACCGACCGGATCCTGGCGAACAGCGACCCGACAGAATAGCGAAGATGCGAATCGGCATAATTGGCGCCGGCCAGCTGGGCCAGATGTTGGGTTTTGCGGCGCGCGAACTGGGCGTTGAGTGCCGCTTCCTGGATCCGTCGATCTCCCCGCCGGCCCGCGTCTGCGGTGAGGTCGTACAAAGGCCATTTGACGATGCCGCCGCGCTGGCTGAACTGGCTCGAAGCTGCGACGTAATCACCTACGAATTTGAGAACGTCCCAGTCGATGCCCTGCAGCAGATCGAAGACCAGATTCCTATTTATCCTCCGATAGACGCGTTGCGTCATGCACAAGACCGGCTGTACGAGAAACAGCTGTTCGGTAAGCTGGGTATTCCTTTGCCCGACTACCGCGCCGTCGATACGCCGGAGGATCTCGCCGCGGCCGCCGAAGCGCTTGCACTGCCAATCGTGATAAAGACACGACGGCTAGGCTATGACGGCAAGGGGCAGTTTGTCGTACGGACGTCGCGTGACGTTGACGCAGCCTGGAAGGCACTCGGCAGCCAGCCGCTAATTGCCGAGCAGTGGGTCTCTTTCGATTACGAGGTCTCTGCAATCGGCGTTCGCAATGTTGACGGCGAGGTCCGATCTTATGCCCTGAGCCGAAACCGCCACCAGGACGGGATTCTCCGCACATCGCGTTCGCCGATTGACGCGCCGGTACTCACGGACAAGGCCGATGGGTACCTGAGCACGTTAATGGGGCATCTCGATTATGTCGGCGTCCTGGCACTGGAATTATTCGTCAGCGGCGATCATCTCCTGGCCAATGAATTCGCGCCGCGTGTACATAACTCCGGTCATTGGACCATCGAGGGCGCGGTTACCAGCCAGTTCGAGAACCATCTGAGGGCCGTAATGAATCTTCCACTGGGTTCAACCAAGAATTTAGGCTTCGCCGGCATGATCAATCTGATCGGCACGATCCCGGATTCGGCACGCCGATTAACTGACGCCCATTTGCACGATTATGGAAAAACGCCGAGACCCGGCCGTAAGCTCGGCCACATCACCGTGGTCGCCGACAGCGCACATAGTCGCGATGCGCGTGTCGAAAAAATTGACAAAACTGTGACTTGATCGGCCTGCTCGCATGAGAACACGGCATAGGCTAAAGGCCGAAAAAGAATGTAAACTCTCTCCGCATGTCCTATTTGCAGCATTTCAATTTGTCGGAGCAGCCGTTTCGGCTGACGCCTGATCCGGATTTTATTTACTGGAGCAAGCAGCATGCGCGCGCCAAAGCCTACATGGAATCCACCATATGGCTCGCCGACGGATTCGTGATTATTACCGGCGAAATCGGTTCGGGCAAGACAACGATGCTGCAGTCATTCCTGTCGGAACTGGATGACAGTGTCGTTTATGCCATGGTGTCGCAGACGCAGCTCACCGCGACCGAGTTCCTGCAGGCGGTCCTGACCGAGTTTGGCTTCAAGCCGTTCGACAAGCGTAAGGTCGAGCTCCTGGACATGCTGAACATGTTCCTCATCGAGCAGTATTCGAACGGCAAGAAAGTTGTTCTGATCGTTGATGAAGCGCAGAACCTGTCGCGAAAAGTACTCGAGGAGATTCGCATGATCTCCGGTATCGAGACGCACAAGGAAAAGGTGCTGCGTATTATCCTGACCGGACAGCCCGAGCTGCGGGACAAGCTCGACGCACCGAGCCTGAAACAGCTGGTTCAGCGCGTGCGGCTACGGTTTCATCTCAACGCACTCGACGCTAGGGAAACGCAGGAATACATCGAGCATCGCCTGACCATTGGCGGGCATGAAAAGAAAGACATCTTCACGGATGAATGTTTCGAAATCATTCATCGCTACAGCGGCGGGGTTCCGCGCCTGATAAACACGCTGTGTGATACGGCGTTGTTGTGCGCGTTTGCGGATGAGAAGCACTGCGTCGAAGCCGCCGACGTCATGGCTGCTGTCGATGAGCTGAATTGGGAAGAGCACTACAGCGACACCGGTGTTTACGAAAAGCTGCAGCAGGTCGAGCGTCGCCTGCCGACAGAAGCCCTGGTGACGAAAATCGAAGTCCGATCAGACGGAGAAATCGTCGCCGAACACGCGTTCCCGCTGGGGCGCGTTATCGTAGGACGATCTCCGGATAACGAAATCTACATCAGGAGCAAGTTCGTCAGCCGTCACCATGCGCAGCTGGTCAGCGACGACTCGGGTTGCGTCATTGAAGATCTCAACAGCACCAACGGCGTGTTCCTCGGCGAACGGCAGGTAAAGAAGTATCGTCTTCGTGACGGCGACGTTATTACGCTCGGCGTACACGAACTCGTGTATCGCGACCTGCGCCTGACCGGCCAGGAGCGGGATGCTTCAATCGAAGACCAGCTGGACGATTCCGACGACGCGGAAGATCAGGAATCCGAGGAAATGGATTCCGCGGTTAGCTAGCCCGGATCATCCGCGCGGCGGATAAGCAAATACCGACTGGCGATCAGGTGTCCTGATGCTGACTTGCCCTGCGGTCCCTGAATCGGTAATCGCGACGCTTCAACAGCACAACCAGACCGGCAACCAGGCAGACCAGTCCGACCACGAAGCAGATTGTCGGCCAGTACCAGTGACTGACGTACATCGAGGCGCCCAGGGTGAGTGCCCCGACCAGCAAATAGAAGTACGGCAGACTTTCGTAGATTGGCTTCGAAACCCACATGGATGCTTTTCTTCCGCTGCTGGATGGTTTCATTCTCCATAGCGGCGGCACATTGTCCAGTGTCACAACGCAAGCTGCCGGACGTAGAAGCCGGGCAGCGCCTGCGTCAGCGAGCGCAGTCGCCTTCGGTAAATCCGTGAATTGGAGAGACTATCGGCCGAAGCCGAACAGGCTAAGGAACCTCGAGAGTATCGATTCCGACAGGCCATCCACGGCCAGATCTTGGTCGATATCACCGATTTCGCGGTGTAATCCCTGAACGAACTGTCGTGTACCTGCGTCCAGGTCGTTTTCCGTCAAGGTGTTTTCGAAAGCCATGTTCGCGATCCTTTCGGTTAGTCGGCGTCAAGGTACCGCAGGGAAATGCTAGGTGCAGTGAGGCACTTCTCATTGTGCGTCGTCAGCAGTCGAAATTCGTAACTTATGTGAAACGCGGATCGCAGGATCCTGGCAGTGTGCGGCTCAGGCGGTACCGCCGACGGTGAGTTCATCGATCTTCAAAGTGGGTTGTCCAACACCGACCGGCACGCTTTGCCCTTCCTTGCCGCAGGTTCCTACCCCGGTATCCAGCTTGAGGTCGTTACCCACCATCGAAATCTCGCGAAGGCTTTCCGGCCCGTCGCCGATCAGCATCGCGCCTTTAACCGGCTGTGTGATCTTGCCGTTTTCGATCAGGTAGGCCTCGCTGGCGGAAAATACGAACTTTCCAGAGGTGATGTCCACCTGTCCTCCACCAAAGTTCGGCGCATACAGGCCTTTCTCCACCGACGCGATGATTTCGTCGGGTTCATGTGGACCGGCAAGCATGTAGGTGTTGGTCATGCGCGGCATTGGAACGTGTGCGAATGACTCGCGACGCCCGTTGCCTGTCGGCTCGACGCCCATCAATCGCGCATTGAGCTTGTCCTGCATGTAGCCGCGCAGAATGCCATCCTCAACCAGCACCGTCTTCTGTCCCGGCGTCCCTTCATCGTCCACCGATAGCGAACCGCGCCGATCTGCGATCGTACCGTCGTCGACGATGGTGCAATGCCTGGACGCAACACGCTGCCCGACCTTGCCGCTGAATGCGGAGACGCCCTTGCGATTGAAGTCGCCCTCGAGCCCGTGACCAACCGCCTCGTGCAGCAGGATGCCAGGCCAGCCCGGCCCCAGAACCACAGGCATGGTCCCCGCCGGCGCCGGCACCGCGTCCAGCTGCACAGCTGCCTGACGAACGGCCTCGCGCGCGTACTCGAGCGGCAGGTCGCCGTCCAGGAAGTAATTGAGATCGGTGCGAGCACCACCGCCCGCATAGCCTTGTTCCCGAACTCCGTCTTTCTCCAGGATAACGCTGACGTTCAGGCGAATCAGCGGCCTGATATCAGCCGCCATTGTGCCGTCGGACGCTGCAATAAGAATCAGGTCCTGGCAACTCGACAAACTGACAATGACCTGTTCAACGCGGCTGTCGAGATCGCGCGTGGCGGCATCGATGCCAAGCAGCAGGGCAGTCTTCTCTGCATCGTCGATGCTGCTCGTCGGATCGGCATGTGAATAAAGCGATTTTGGGGCGTTACGATGCCAGGCCTGGAGCCGCTTCTCCTGCCCCTGCCGCGCGATGGCGCGCGCCGCACCCGCGGCCTGCTCCAGCGCTGGCAGGATGACTTCATCAGAATAGGCAAATCCGGTCTTCTCACCACTCGTGGCGCGAACACCAACACCCTGATCAACGCTGAAGCTGCCCTCGCGGATGATGCCGTCCTCGAGATTCCAGCTTTCCTGCCGGCTGACCTGGAAATACAGGTCCGCGTAGTCGACGCCGCCGCGCATGACGCGACCCAGGGTCGACGTCAACTGCCGTTCGCCGAGCCCGGCGGGCTCCAGCAGCCGAGACATGACCGCATCAATTGATTGGGGTTTGGTATTGCTCAATGCTGTAAATCCATAGTTTGAGTTTGCTCTTGTCGACCCGTTGTTAAGGGGAATCGCCGGCTCCTATCCTCGGGCTATCGCAGTCGGCGATTGTCAAGCGCCGGAAATTCGCGCCGCAATTTCATTGGCAGCTGCGGATCGATATCCGCGGCAACAATGCCGTTGCCCTCCGCACGCTCGGCCACGACACGCCCCCAGGGATCACAAATCAGCGAGTGTCCGAAGGTCGAACGATTGTCCGGGTGACGGCCATATTGCCCGGGCGCGATCACATAAGCCAGATTTTCGATCGCGCGGGCGCGCAGCAACGTATGCCAGTGTGCTTTGCCCGTCGTCTCCGTGAACGCTGCCGGTACCGTGAAGAGCGTCGCGCCATCGTCAACCAGTCGACGATACATCTCCGGAAACCTCAGGTCGTAACAAATCGTCAGGCCGATACGGCCGCACGGCGAATCCACCGTTACGAGGTCGTCGCCCGGGTACATGGAACGCGATTCCCTATACGATTCCTGCTTGTCGACGAGATCGACGTCGAACAAATGGATCTTCCGATATATCGCTCGTATCTCGCCGCCTGGATCGTAGACCGGGCAAGCACCGTAGACGCGCTCATTGTCGATCTCGGGCGATACCAACGGCATGCTGCCTGCAACCACCCAGAGTCCGTGGCGCTTCGCGACGCTCGCCAGGAAATCCTGTATCGGCCCTTCGCCCGGCTGCTCGGCGTGCTTTGCCTTGTCCGTGCCACGTTCAGGCATCAGCGCGAAGTTCTCCGGCAGTACCGCAAGCGCGCATTTGTCGGTGGCGGCTTCGGCAAGCAGGCTGTCGGCCAGCTCGAGATTAGCCGTCACCTCCGAGCCACTGTTCATTTGTATGGCGGCTACTCGCATTGTTGATTGTCGGTCTGCCGGCTGCACCTGTCGTCTACTCCGCACTCGGGAGGCAGCCGGCAAGCTCACCGTGGCTCGCGAAGTTCGCTGCACTGGTGCTGTCTACCACCGGCTCATCCCAGCTACCGCCGATACGGTAGTAAACCTGCCCGACTTCTTGCAACGGCTTCTTGAAGATCTGCGAAAACACCAATAGAGCCGCTGCAACCTGCGGACCGGCGACCACGGCACCGACAATCGGCAGCGTATCACCTACGTTGGCGCTGACAACCGCCGCCTGGTCGTAGTCGCGACTGGCGAGGCTGGCTCGCCCGACAATTCCGATGTCGGCAGCAGGCCCCTCGAGGGAAAGGTCACAGGTATAAGACTCGCCATCAACAATGCGAAACGTGCCCGAGATCTCGTCGAATCCGAACCCCTTGCTGAAGACGTCACGAAAGTCCAGCGACAGGCGACGCGGCAACTGGACAACACTCATCAGGCCGAACACGCGACCAGCCCCCGGCTCGACTTCCTCGAGCTGGCCGTTTCCGAATCTCACCTGGACCTCGCCATCAAGTACGTCGAGAAACTCGGCGCGCGGTCCGCCGGACCATTTCAGGTCCATACCGACCCGCATCTGATCGCTGACGATTCCGGGCGCGAAATTCAGGCGAGTCATCGTCTGGACAACGTCGCTGCTGGTCAGCGTTGCGGTCACCGATGTTCTGCTGCCGAGCGGGTCCGATTCGTCGACGACCCACTGAGCGCTGCCAACGATCCCGAAGCTCGGATCCTGCGTCTTTATCGCCGCGGCCGATAGGCCTCCCTCGACGCGCTCTGCACGAAATTCGACAGCGCCGAGACCGCGGTCGCCCAGGGCAAAGTCATTGGCTGTCAACGTAATCGAAGGCAACCTCCGCGGGTCCACATCTGATCGCGCATCGTAGGACTCATCGCCGCCCGGAAGATACAGGCGGTCCATCTCCAGCACCATCGATCGGCCGGAATCAAAGTCGTAAGGCACAAACACGGAACCGACCACGTCATCACCCTCGATCTGCACAAGCCAGTCAAGCGCACTGCGGTCTACACGAACGCGATGATCCTTCAGGTGCTGGCCAATCGCATAAAGATCGGCCACGGCGAGATCAATGGAACGGATCCGATCGGCAGTGCCGATTTCACGATCGCCGCTGCGTGAGAGACTCAGCCAGTCTTCAAGCCGCACTCGGCTCGTTTCACCCCGTATGTGCAGACCCCGTGTCTCCGCCGGCTCGACCAGCTCCCCACCCATCATAAGGACACCACGGTCGAAGTCCCAGGCATCCTCCGGCCGCTTGAACGCGAGCTGCCACGAGAGTCCGTTCGCGGCGACGCCGGCTGATTCAATCGCCTCACCGCCAGGAATAAAGCGAATATCGCCTGTCACCCTCATGGCAGAGTCCGGCAGCTTGCTCAACGGTTCCGGAAGATTCAATCCAAGGCCTTCGAGGTCACTGTCGATCTGTATGGTGAGCGGAGGCGGCGTTTCCTGTTTGCCGCGCGGAAACAGAATGCGGGTCTCGTACTGCGTGCTGCCGTTGATGAGGCCCTGTAGCGGCGCGCCGAGCTCGGTGATGATGGCCTCCGCGGCGACGGGACCGTTTGCTGTCGCGACGACGCTGAATCGCGGGTCTCCTGATCGTGACAGATCGAGTGTTACGCGGTCTCCAAGAAAACGCGCGCCGAGCGACTCGCTGGAGATGTCGTCGCGCGATATCGTCACTTCTCCGGTAACTTCCGTCAGCGGCGGCGGAAATCCGTCGATCGCAAGCGTGCCGCTCTTACTACTGACCCGGCTGGTAAATTCGAAAGCCTTCGGGTTTTTGAGCGGCACCATCAGATCCAGCGTAAACGACGCTTCGCCGGAGACGGTAACGCGCTCAAGCTGGCCCCCGAAAACGTCGCCTATAGGACTCTGCATCGAAAATGCCCGAATCGATTCCAGCGTACCTGTCGAAAACGCATCGATGGTGAGTACGGGATCACGCAGGTCGGCAATCTCGACACTCGCGTCAATCGTCTCGTTGCCCGCGCTTAAGGACCGATTGCGAACGGAATACAAGCGCGAGTTGTCCAGCACAACCTCCATGTCGGAGAGATCGGCGGCAGGCCACAATGGCTGATACTTGAAGGTCAGGTTTCGCACCGATCCTTCCAGCAGCAGTCGGCCCTCGTCATTGTCGAACGGAAACTTGTCCAGCGGTCCTTTGAGCGTCGTAGAACCCCGCGGTATCGACCCTCTCACCAGCGCCATCTGAAACCAGTTATACAGCTTTGGCTTGACGAGCTTTTTCGGGATATAGGCCTTCGCCGCAGCCAGGTCATTAATACTCCAGGCACTCGCAAGGTCGATTTCCGGCGCCGATGCGTCGTCGCTGATAATCAGCTGCACGTTGCTGCGACTGTCGAATACGTTGTTTCGAAGACGAATGCTGTCTGACAGGACCGTTGTGGTCCCATCGCTGCTGCGCCAGATGACGGTGCCGTCGGCCGATTGAATATCGATTGGGCTCGACAGGTATTCCGGCAGCTCAACGATCATGTCGGTAGACTGAATTTCAATACGGCCGCCGCCGCGGTTCGCGCGTAGCACGCCGGAGAAGCCGCGGAGGCCGGGCCGATCCCCGTCCGCCGCCATACCAATGCCGTCCAGTTGGGCCGCGACGTCAAACCGCGGCGACTCTGATTCGACGTCGGATACGGTGGCAATAAGGTCGCGAATCTCGCCGCTTGGAGCCACGCTCTCGAGCCGCTGCCGTTGCTGGTCCGTCAGCCATGGCGCGAAGAGGTCAGCGTCGTCGAGATTCAGATAGGATGCCTTGATATCCATCATCACGACCCGCCCATCCTCGTCCGTACTCACTTCGGCGCGCAGGGACGTCTCTGGCCATTGATGCTCCGGCGTCAACAAACGAAGCTCTTCCGCCGCCACCAGCCAACCGTCTGCACCGACGTTCAGCTCAAGCCGCCCGCTGAGATCGAAGACCTTGCTTTCGGTCAGTGCGAGCTCAACGAAATCGACTTCGGCAGTGGCATTCCGCACAGCGCCTTGCGCGTAGGCGATCGACAGATCCAGGTCACCTATACCCGACAATAATCGCCGATCTGCGCTTTTTCGCAGTTTCGACCATCCCGCAAGATCAATGTCTTCAGCCTCGATAAAGACGTCCCACTGTTGCTCCTCTTCGGCCGCAGCAAGTAATTGTGTCGCTGACACGCTGAGCTGACGACCGAGGTCTTCAGGCAGGCGAACATCAGCGGCAAGTGCGAGTCGATTTTCATCGGCACTTAACGTTGCACGCGGTATGTCGAAGAACCTGGGCCGCTCGTCTCCTGGCTGCAGGAACAGTATCTGCATATCCTCGCCAATCACCTCGACGTTCGACAGTCGCTGGTTGCTGCCGGCAGCGGTACCGAATAGCTCGTCGATCGGTGCACCCTGCAACCACCAGCGATCGTCCTCGAGCTGCCGAATCTCGAAACTCGTGTCGCTGATAACGATTCGGTCAACGACGCGCTCACCCTCCAGCAGGAGTCGGGTCAGCGCGACGCTGACGCGCACTTCCTCAGCAGCAATCAGCCGACTTTGGGTGACCGGACGTATCAGCTCGGCATCGTAAAACTCGAGCTCCGGACCACTCAGGCCCCAGCGCGCGTCCATGCCGCTAAACTCAACCTGCATACCGATTGCCGCGCTGGCCCAGTCTTTGATGTCCTCCTGGTACTCCGGTAGCCGCGGCAGAAACAAGCGAAACAGGCCAACGGCAATAGCAAGCAAAATAACAACGCCAGCCGCCGTATAGGCTGCGAACTTGAACAGGCGTTGTAGAAAGGCTTTCATGGCTTACGAACGTCTCTCGTCGCTACATCAACACGACGTCAAATTGATCCTGAAGATACAGTGACTCCGTCTGCAGCCGAATTGACTTGCCGGTCTGCTCTTCCAGCTCGGCGAGACTGCGGGCCTGCTCGTCAAGCAGCAGGTCGATTACGTCCTGATGCGCGAGCACCAGTGCCTCTTCGAATTCAAATTGCCGCGACTGCCGTATGATCTCGCGAAAAATTTCAAAACAGACGGTCTCCGCGGTCATCACGAAACCGCGTCCCTCGCAACCTGGACAGTCTTCACACAGGACGTGTTGCAGGCTTTCGCGGGTTCGTTTTCGCGTCATCTCAACGAGCCCCAGCGGCGAAACCGGCATAATCTGGTGGCGCGCATGGTCACGCGCCATCGATTGCTCGAGCACCTGCAGGACATTGTCGCGATGCTCGGCCTCTTCCATGTCGATAAAGTCGATGATGATGATGCCGCCCAGGTTTCGAAGGCGAAGGCCGCCTCGAGATTGGTGCGATAGATCGTCTCCTCAAGATTACGGTGCCCGACATAGGCGCCCGTGTTGATATCGACGGTCGTCATCGCCTCGGTTTGATCGAAAATCAAGTAACCGCCTGATTTCAAGGGAATATCTCTGTCCAATGACTTGCGAATCTCATCTTCAATACCGTGCAGGTCAAAGATCGGCCGCCGCCGTTGATACAGTTCGAGCGCGGGATCGACATGCGGTAAGTAGGTCTCCGCGAATTCCTGCATAACGCGAAAGTCTTCCTCGGAATCAACCAGGATGCGCTCGATGTCCGTGGTCACCATGTCCCTCAGGACGCGAAGCGGCAGCGACAAATCCTCGTGCAGTAGCTTTTCTACATGACCGTTGCTGTATCGTTCCTTAACGACTTCCCATAACCTGGCGGTGTAGGCGATGTCCGCGGCGAGGGGCTCCTTACTCATGCCTTCGGCAACGGTACGCACAATCGCACCACAGGACAGGCCGCGCTCTGCCAGCGCTTCTTCGGCAAGGACACGCAGTCGTTCACGTTCATCTTCATCTTCGATGCGTGCCGAAATCCCAACGGCATCACTGTACGGCAACAGGACGACGTGCCGGGAGGGGAGTGTGATGAAGGTAGTCAGTCGGGCGCCCTTGTTGCCCAGCGGGTCTTTCACGACCTGCACCATGATGTCGTCGCCTTCACGGACGAGATCCCGAATGTTCGGCGCCTCTCCGGAGCCGTTCTCGACTCGACTTGCCGCAATGTCCGAGGCATGCAGAAACGCCGTGCGTTCCAGGCCGATGTCTACGAATGCGGCCTGCATTCCCGGCAACACGCGCAGCACGCGGCCTTTGTATATATTGCTGTTCAGTCCACGGCGAACCGCCCGTTCGATGTAGACTTCCTGAAGCACCCCGTTTTCCAGCAGCGCCGCGCGTACTTCGCTGGGCGTTACGTTGATGAGAATTTCTTCTTTTACCGATTCATCCGTCATCGCTTGATCGTCCCAACACTATGTCGATGCCTGCCTGCTTGAGCAGCTTGGCGGTTTCAAAGATGGGCAAGCCGACAACACCCGAGTAGCTCCCTGCAATGGACTCGACGAACGCACCGCCGCGTCCCTGGATACCGTAGGCACCGGCTTTGTCCCGTGGCTCTCCACTACGCCAGTAGGCGAGCGCCTCGTCGCGACTGATTTTTCTAAAAACCACATCCGTGCAACTTAGGGCCGTTTGCACGCCATCCGGACCGCGCAGCGCGACACCGGTCAGGACTTGATGGCCTCTCCCGGACAGTCGCAAGAGCATTTCGACGGCCTGGTCCCGATCGCGGGGCTTGCCAAGTGCCTCGCCATCAAGCACGACCGCAGTGTCGGAGCCGATCACGAAGCGAGCGTGGTCGACGTCTGCCGCTACGGCTTTCGCGATCGCCAATCTGAGCACCATTTGCTCGGGCGATTCATTGCCCAGGCGATGTTCGTCGACCTCGGCTCCACGCGCGGTGAATTCAAGTCCCAGGGCGGTAAGAATTTCCTCGCGCCGGGGTGACGAGGATGCCAGATGCAGCATTGGTAACGGTATCTCGCCCACAACATCAGGCCCGATGATAGGGATGGCCAGCCTGCAGTGACCACGCACGATAGAGCTGTTCGGCAAACAACACTCTTACCATCCCATGAGGCAATGTCAGCGGAGAAAGCGACCACGTGAAGTCCGCGCGTTTCCGGCATGCTTCACTTACGCCGTCCGGTCCGCCAATAATGAAACACAAATCGCGACCGTCCTGTTGCCATTCGGTAAGTCTCGACGTAAACGACGCGCTTGTGAGCTGCTTACCGCGCTCATCCAGCAGAACGACCTGTTCCGTCGTCGCAAGTCTGGCAAGTATCTGCTCACTTTCCCTGGCCATCGCCTGGGGCGACTGGTTGCTCTTGTTGCGACGAACCGTGGCGATGGTATCGAGACGGAACTTCCACTCCCGCGGATACCGTGCGGAATAAATGCCGAAGGCATCGTCCACCCATGACGGTTGGCGATCACCAACGGCCAATAATCGAATATGCACAGCCTGGGGCCCGCCCTAGCCTTCAGAGGCCGTAGCGTCGCCCTTAGGGACAATCGACCAGAGTTTCTCCAGATTATAGAACTCACGCACCTTCGGGAGCATCACGTGCACAATGGCATCCTGCAGATCCAGCAGCACCCACTCACCGCCGTCCTCACCTTCGATTCCTACCGGCCGGCGCCCGGCCTGTTTGGCCTTTTCGGCCACATTGTCAACCAGCGCTTTGACGTGTCGATTGGATGTGCCGCTGGCGACGACCATGTAGTCGGTTACCGTCGTCATACTGCGGACATCGAGCTTGACGATATCCTTAGCTTTGACGTCGTCGAGCGCGTCAATGACCAGGTCGGCCAGCTTCTCGCTATTCATGCGCAGTTCTCAGTCGTCTTCAAATTACACTCCTATTCACTAAGCAAATCGTCTACCAAATCTTCTAATCCCTGGGTCGCCCACCCATTCCGGTGCCTGCTGGCACGTCGCTGCCCAATGCATCAATTCCGAAGCGCCCCTTGGGCGTAGCATCCGCTCGCCTCAATCTCGTCGCGAACCGCGTCGGGCATCAGGAATCTCGGGTCACGACCAGCCGCCACGAGATCACGAATCTCCGTCGACGAGATCTCGAGCTGCGTCACCGCATGAATGTGAATGCGCCCATGCAATGTGGCGTGCAGATCATCAACGCGATGCGTCCCGAACTCGGCGAGCAATTCGCCCAGCTGACCCATGTCGGGCGCCTTCCAGCCAGGCCGATGAGCAACGATGATATGGGCAATTCCAAGAAATTCGTCCCATCGATGCCAACCGGGTAAACCGAGAAATGCGTCCATTCCTACTATGAGACCCAAAGGGCGGTCCGGAAATTCCTCCCGCAGCGACAAAAGCGTATCGATCGAATAAGACGGGCCATCCCGCCGTATTTCACGGTCGTCGACCGAGAACCCGTCCTGATTCAATATCGCGGCCTTCACCATGCGGAGGCGCTGATCCGCGGATGCGAAAGTGGTCCCGCGATGGGGCGGATCACCGCAGGGCACGAAACGCACATCCTTAAACCGCAGTGCCTGCAGCATCTCGAAAGCGGTGCGCAAATGACCATAATGAATGGGATCGAAGGTACCACCGAAGACGCCCATGGGCTTCATACGCGCGCCATTCCAACGACAATATCGCAAGCCATCTGCCAGGGATCGCCGGCTCGCTGCCCCTTCGCCGCCGCATCTGCGCGCCCTGTTGCCTTCAGCATTCGGTGAAATGCGCCATGTTGATGGCGGCCCATGCAGCTGCGCACGAGGCCCTGTCGATTCCGCCAGACCCCGCTGCTTTGCATCGCGGCGCCAAGATTACCGCCTTGCCGCACCGCGTCATCCAACATTGAGAGCGTGCGCAACTCCCGCGTCAGCGCCCACATTACGATAACTGGCTCGACGCCCTCCGCACGCAGGCCACCGAGGATCTTGACCGCTCGCGCCGCGTCGCCCCCCAGCGCCGCATCGGTCAGTTTGTAGACGTCGTAACGGCTGCTATTGGCCACCGCATTGCTAACGTCCTCGACGGTGACCGGCCCCTCGCCGAGCAACAGGCGCAGTTTCTCTATTTCCTGTCCTGCCGCCAGCAGATTGCCTTCAACGCGATCCGCGATCAGAGCAACGACGTCTGGCTCCGGCTGCAACCCGGCGCCTCGCATACGATTCGCAATCCAGCCAGGCAGTTCGCGCAGACCGACCGGCCAGATGGTCAGGCTGACGCCGAGTCGTTCGAGCGTCTTTGCCCACTTGGACGCGGCAGCACTGCGATCGAGCTTGGGCGCCGTGACGATAAAAAGCGTCTCCGCTGCCGATTGCTCCGCCATTTCGATAATCGCCTGACCGCCGACACGCCCCGGCTTACCGGTCGGCAATCGAAGCTCGATGATGCGCTGCTCGGCGAACAGCGACAGGTTGGCGCTCGACGCGGCGAGCTTGCCCCAGTCGAAGCCGGTGGTTGCGACGTGCAGTTCGCGCATACTGAATCCGCGCGCTCGCGCCGACTCGCGAATATCGTCGAGCGCCTCTGCGACCAGCAGGTGTTCATCGCCAGTAACGAGGTAACAGGGTGCGAGGGACTTCTTGAGATGCGACGACAGCTGATTTGCCTGCAGCTTCAAGCAATCTGCTCCATCGAGATGGATTCGCCCTCGAGTAGCACCGGGATCCCGTCGGCAACGGGGTAAACGCGTTTGCCATCATCGGTAACCAGGGCTTCGTCCAACGGCTCGGCCAATCTGACCCCTTCGTGATTAACGAGGTCGCCTGCGTGAATCGCAGCGTTCAGGCGCTCCAGCCGGTCTTTCTTCAGAACCGAGAGACCCTTATGGCTTACGGGGCACCGCAATATCGTTAGTAGCCGCTTATCCATGGGTTTTTATTGTACAACGCATTGATCCGGCAAGAACCCCCAATCTTGGCGTCAACTGTCCCTCAAGATGGCCGCCAGCTCGGGATTGTCGCACGCGTCGCAGGCGGCAATCGCTGCGCCCGTATCGTCGTGGAATGGCCGAAACCGGTTGTCGATGAGTCGACAGCGCATGATCAGCTTCACTGCCGGCACCTGTTCGCCGTGACGCAGATGATCGTGTATTTGGTGTTGTGCAAAAAATAGCGCCGGCCGCTGGTCTTCCCATCGCAACATCTGAGCAAGAAACCAGTCCCACGCGGCGACCGGATCCGGGTCTTCTTCTATCCAGTCGAACAGGTGGTGGAACCCGCCCTCCCGGTTACCGCGGCTGATAAACCCGTAAGCATGATTGAGCACGTCCGTTCGGGCCTTTTCCAACTCGGCGGCTATCAGGTCGGCGTCCTGTTCCAGGGCAGCGGGAATGTCGATGTCTTCGATCAGACCGTAAGGCTTGACCAGGCCGCCAACCAGCGAGAAGAACGCGAAAGACAGCAGCAACCAGACAAGGCTTGCCCATGTGAGGCCCAATGTCAGGGCCTCTGTAGCGAGCCACGAGGCGACAATAAGGAACAGCGGAGCCACCCAGAACGTGCTGCGACACCTGTCCCACAGGCGACCCAGTGCCACGATGTTCAGGCTCTGTAGCGGTGAGTGCGTGATCGCGAGTACGGCGATCGAGGCCGGAAAAAATGCGGCAGCGAACAGCACGGGCAAGATCGCCCAGGCGGTGCCAAATTCTCGTCCTAGCGCAACGGTTGCCAGAACCAGCGCCGATACGGTGACGAACGGGAACAACGTCCAGGCGTTGCCGAACCAGTTGAAGAAGCCCAAGTCCGGTGTCGCCGGCGTTGCCGACCGCGCCCGCGCTTCCAGCACGATCATCTGGAATCGAATCACCGCCGGAATGACGATAAGGAATAACAAGAACAATCCCAGCAAGCCGCCCCACAGTGCCATTGATACGAGCAGCCAGAAAACGACCAGCGGTACGAAGACGCTGGATTCCGTGACCGGATAGACAACGGCGCGCAGAACCTCACTCGGCCTGGTGTTCATCTTTCCGCTCGCCTGGCACCGGGTCGTAGCCAGCACCGCCCCACGGGTGGCATCGGCTGATTCTCCTGGCCGCGAGCCAGGCTCCGCGGAAAACGCCGTGGGTTTGCAGCGCTTCGATTGCATACGTGGAGCAGGTCGGCTGAAAACGGCAGTTGCCGCCGAGCCAGGGTGAGATCGCCAACCGATAAAGCTTGACCAGCCCAATCAGTGGCTGCGCCAACAGTCGACTGACCCGGTTCGGCATCAGGCCGCCCGCAGTGCCTCGGCTGCAAAACCGCGGATTGCTTTCAGCATCGAGGACAGTCCGTTGCTTCGCGTGGGACTCAGGTGGCTCTGCAGCTCGAGCGCAGTCACAAAGTCGGGCGGCGTGTCGAGAATATCCTGCGGGTGCTTGCCGCTATAGACGCGCAGCAGTATGGCAATCAAACCGGAGACAATAGCCGCGTCGCTGATGGCGCGAAAATGCAGTCGACCCTCCTTCTCTTCGGCTACAAACCAGACCTGGGACTGGCAGCCGCGAATACGATTTTCCTCTGTCCGAAGCGATTCGGGAAACTCCGGTAATCGGCGACCCAGATCGATCAGGTATTGATAGCGATCCATCCAGTCTTCGAAGAGGCTGAATTCCTCGACGACTTCGCGCTGCGCTGCCTTAACTTCGCTGCTCATGGATCGCTCAACCGCGGCGCCAGGTCGTTCCATCCCGACCGTCCTGAATGGCGACACCGGCTTCCCGCAGCTGATCACGAATTGCATCGGCGCGCTCGAAGTCGCGCTCGGCTTTCGCGGCATTGCGTTGTTCGATCAGTGCCTCGATTTCGGCGACGGGCATTTCACCCTCGACATGACCCGCAAACCACTGCTCCGGGTCACTGCCAAGCAGCCCTATCAGGTCGCCGGCTGCGTACATCGACGCGGCGAGTTCGATCATTTCTTTCTTATCGTTCGACTTGTTCAGGGCACGAGCCAGCGCAAAAAACTCGGCCAGGGCTTTCGGGGTATTGAGGTCGTCTTCGAGCGCCGCTACCAGTTCCGGCGGCGCCGTTGCCGCGGCGCGTGCCTCGTCCGAAATTTCAATGCCGCGAAGCGCGCCGTACAACCGGTCCAGCATACGGCGGGCCGACTGTATGGTCTCCGCGGACCAATCGAGCGGCTGCCGATAATGCGCGCTCAGCAAGGCGAGGCGTATCACCTCGCCCGGGATACTCTCGACAAGGTCGTGCACCAGCAGTACGTTGCCCAGCGACTTCGACATCTTGGTCTGATCGAGACTCAGGAAGCCATTGTGCAGCCAGTAGCGCGCGAACGGCGCGCCGTCGTGCGCGCAGCGACTTTGCGCGCACTCGTTTTCATGATGAGGGAATACGAGATCCTGCCCGCCCGCGTGTATGTCGATTGTAGGACCGAGATGTTTTTCAGCCATAGCGGAGCATTCGATGTGCCAGCCTGGACGCCCTCTTCCCCACGGCGAGTCCCATCCAGGCAGTTCCGGAGTCGACGGTTTCCACAGCACGAAGTCATGCGCGGCCTTCTTGTACGGCGCTACTTCGACGCGCGATCCGGCGATCATCTCGCGCAAATCACGTTTTGAAAGCTCACCGTATTCGGCGTGCGAAGCCACGTCGAAAAGAACGTGCCCTTCGGCCTCATACGCACAGCCTTTGTCCATCAAGGCCTGAATCATCTCGATCATCACATCGATGTGCTGCGTCGCTCTCGGCTCTACGTCAGGCGGCTGTACACCGAGCGCGCCCATATCCTCGTTGTAGGCGTTGATGTACTTCTCGGTGATTTCATCGATTGGCCTGCCGGTCTCGACCGACGCCGCGTTGATCTTGTCGTCGACGTCGGTGATATTACGTGCGAACGTCAGCTTGTAGCGGCGCCGCAAAACGCGCGCCAACAGGTCGAACACCACTGCCGGCCGCGCATTACCGATGTGCGCATAGTTGTAGACGGTTGGCCCGCACAGGTACATCGTCACCTCGCCCGCTTTCAGGGGTTCAAACGGGACCTTTCTGCCCTGAAGCGTGTCGTGCAGCCGTATGGTCATGTCATCCTGCTGAGGCATTTCAAAAGAATGCAATCATAGCAACATTGCCGCTGACAGCTACGATCGGTATTCTTTCCGGCGTCATTATTTCTACCAAGGACACCAGAATGTCTGTCGCGCCCGTTAAATTCCAAGCCCGAAGGTCCATCGAGCAGGTAGAGGAAGGCAATGACCTTGCGCCGAAGTTTGACGATCGTGGCCTGATCACTGTGGTAACCACGGATGCCAGCAGTGGCGAATTGCTCATGCAGGGCTACATGAACGCCGAAGCGCTGCAGCTGACCATCAGTACGGGTGAAGCGCATTACTACAGTCGTAGTCGCCAGGTTCTGTGGCACAAGGGGGCGACCAGCGGGCTGGTACAGGCGGTTCGGGAACTGCTCGTTGACGATGATCAGGACTGCATCTGGCTGCGCGTGGACGTCTCGGGTGGTGCGAGCTGCCACGTCGGCTATCGAAGCTGCTTTTACCGGAAAGTCCCGATCGGTGACGAGTTTGAAGCCAAACAGGCTGACGGCCATGTGGACCTGGAATGGACGGATACCGAGAAAGTCTTCGATCCGAAAGAAGTCTACGGCGGCGCGCCTAACCCCACTGTTCTCTAACGATCTCTAACAGCGCAGCGGACGAGATGATTTCCGGCGAGACATAAAGCGAGTTCGTGTCGAGCCCGCTCGACACGAGCGAAGCAGTCCGCCGGGAAACCTGTCGTCCGCTTGCCGCTGATACTGCGCCGGACACGAAATCGAAAACATAGTTGATCAGCTACGCCTCTGGGATTTACGCCGCGTATCGCGTCG
>CAMYMR010000010.1:41839-82011 GCA_947259285.1 uncultured Woeseiaceae bacterium
CGTTGATAGGCATCATCAAGAATGGACATCCAAAGCGGTTCATGGCCCACGAGCGGCACAAAGGCAAACAGGATGACGGCTCCGGCAAACAGCAGCGTGATTCCGTTGGACGGCCAGATGCGTGCCAGCGCAATATTCAGCCGCTTCCGATGCCGATAGGTGTAGGCGATCAGCAGGGCTGCCAGAATCGCAATGAGTACCTGCCATAGGTTGTCGACAATGTAGCGATCGAGAAAGTAGTCGGACTCGCGAATCAGGAAAATGAGCGCGAGTCCGCCGAACCCGAATGCGATCGGTCGCTGCGACGGGCAGTAGCGCGCCACCCATCCCATGATGAAGCCACACAGTGCCAGTATGATCGCCTGGATTATTTCGACCGGCGAAAACTCGCTGGTACCGTACATATCGTTCTCACCCATCACGATATGAAGCTTCAGGCTGCCAGGCGACGCTATCTCCATCTGCGTCAATGCCCAGGTTATGAATGCGATAGCGATGAAGTACAGCAGGTAGCGAAACCAGTCCATAAGAAACTATACACCGCAGACAACGCTAACAACGCAACGCGTAGATGGGCTTTCCTGTCGACGTCAAAAGTCCATGATTTACAAGGAATTGTTTGGCATCCTCGGCATCGTGAAGAAACCACTCGCGAGCGCTGCCCAGGCGAAAACTGTAACCCCACGCATCCATGTCGAGCATTAGCCTGTCGCGACCGACAGCATCGATGCGGTCCGCCAGAACGATCTGCAAATAACAGACGGCCGCTTCTTCGAGATCATCGCCTCCGGCATCACAATCGAGGCCTTCGCGCCGACTCGCGGTCATGCAGATCACGTGGCAGCTCTCATGCAGGAGGGAATGAATCGGCGTATCGCGACGCACGTAGATTTTCCGTTTTACGATTCCCGCTTCCGGTTCACCCCAGAAGGTGCCTGTTATTGGCGCGCTATCATCCTCGACGACCATTTCGAGGCTGTACTCGCCCAGCAAGAAAACAAGCTCTTCGAGCACGACGTCGGCAACGGTAAGCACCTGGCGCTTTGCGATCGCGGCCATGCGACCTACAGAGTCGAGATTCTCTTGAGAACGATGCGCACAAGATCTTTGACGATCGCCTCGCGTAGCAGTTGTTCCTCACGGGCTTTGCCCAGTACCAATGTTGAGTCATAGGTATAGTCGCGCGTGAGCGTCAGGGATTGCGGTTCGAGTAGCCTCGAGGTACCGCCATCGATCGCGTACTCGATGGTGTAGAACACCTCGTACTCGGTTGGCACATTACGCGCTGACACCGACAATACTCGCTGATCGGTCTCGTCATAGAGTATCGAGAGGGTCGCCGTCGAGTCGGCCGCATTGTCTACCAGCTCAACGTCGGCGGCCATGAGCGCTTTGCGAAGCTCCCGATAGAACAGACTGTGGCGATCGCCCGTTGCAATATAGGTACGTGCCATGTCGGCCGGGGTCGTTATTGCTCCTCGCATCTGGAAGCCACAGCCAGCGACGAGCAAGAGCGCCGCCAGGGTCAGAACTCGATGGATCAGAGGTTGCCTAGACAACGATATTTACCAGTCGCCCCGGCACCACAATCACCTTGCGAATGTCGTTGCCAGCGATGAATCGTTGCACGTTGTCGTCGGCAACCGCCAGGCTCTCGATCACTTCCCTGTCGGCATCCGCCGGCACGGAGATTCGCGCGCGCAGCTTACCGTTGACCTGAACGACGATTTCGATCCTGTCAGCCTCGAGCGCCGATTCATCGACGTCGGGCCAGGCCTGATCGATCAGCGGGGTCTCGTGACCTAATTCCTGCCAGAGCACGTGACAGATGTGCGGCACGATTGGTGACAGCATGAGCACAACGGCTTCCAGCGCCTCGTGTACAACGGCGCGATCGCCGTCGCTCTCATCCTTGAGCTTGTTGACCGCGTTGAGGAGCTCCATTGCTGCCGCCACAGCCGTATTGAAGCTGTTGCGGCGGCCGATATCGTCGCTGATTTTCCCGATCGTCTGGTGCGTCTTGCGGCGCAGCGCTTTCTGCTCATTATTGAGTAGATCGACGTCAAGTAAGGCGACCGGGCCGCTCGCTGCGTGTTCGACGACCGCGTTCCAGAAGCGTTTCAGGAAACGAAAACTGCCCTGGACACCCTCATCCGACCACTCGAGCGCTTGCTCCGGCGGCGCGGCAAACATCATGAACAAGCGCACCGTGTCAGCGCCGTATCTGGCGATGAGTTCCTGCGGATCGACGGTGTTGCCCTTCGCCTTCGACATCTTGGCGCCGTCTTTCAACACCATGCCCTGCGTCAGCAGATTGGTAAACGGCTCCGAAACATCGGTCAGCCCCTCGTCGCGCATGACGCGTTGAAAGAAACGCGAGTACAACAGGTGCAGGATGGCGTGTTCGACGCCTCCGGTGTACTGATCGACGGGCGTCCAATAGGCAGCACGCTCATCGAGCATCGCCTCGCTGCTGTCCGGACAGGCGTACCGTGCAAAATACCAGGAGGATTCGACAAAGGTATCGAACGTGTCTGTTTCTCGCCTGGCGGGCTTGCCGCACTGCGGGCAAACGGTTTCATAGAACTCCGGCATCTCTCTGAGCGGCGACCCCACCCCGGTGAACTCGACGTTCTCCGGCAATACGACGGGCAGCTGGTTTTCGGGTACCGGCACCGCGTCGCAGTCGTCACAATAGATAATCGGGATCGGCGCACCCCAATAGCGCTGCCGCGATACGCCCCAGTCGCGCAGACGATAGTTGATGGTTCGGCCGCCGCGACCGGTCTTTTCAAAATGATCGGCAATCGCGTCGAAGGCTTCGTCGAACGAGAGTCCGTCATATTCCCCTGAATTCACCAGGACACCGCGGTCGGTAAATACGGCTTCCTGAATATCGATCTCGGTCCCATCCGCCGGCGCTATCACCTGCTTGATCGGGATGCCGTGCTTCTTGGCGAATTCCCAATCCCGTTCGTCGTGGCCCGGAACGGCCATGACGGCGCCGGTTCCATAACTCATGAGTACGAAGTTCGCGACCCACAGCGGCACATCTTCGCCGGTCAGCGGGTGCGTTGCAGAGATACCGAGCGGCATTCCCTTTTTTTCCATCGTTTCGAGCGTCGCTTCAGCCGCGTCGCTCGTCGTGCATTCCTTGATGAACGCCGCGATTTGCGGATTACTCTCGGCTGCCCTGGTGGCAAGTGGATGTTCGGCGGCAACGGCCATATACGTTACGCCCATCAACGTGTCCGGCCGGGTCGTGTAAACAGTCAGCGGATCGTTCTCTCCCGGAACATCGAAGGCAAGCTCAACGCCTTCTGAACGACCAATCCAGTTGCGCTGCATGGTCTTCACCGATTCCGGCCAGCCGGGCATATCGTCAAGCTGCTCCAGCAGTTCGTCGGCGTAAGCCGTAATCTTCATGAACCACTGCGGGATTTCCCGACGTTCCACCAGCGCATCGGAGCGCCAGCCTCGTCCGTCGATCACCTGCTCGTTTGCGAGCACCGTTTGATCGACCGGATCCCAGTTAACAACCGAGTTTTTGCGGTAAACCAGCCCCTTCTTGAACATGCGCGTAAACAGCCACTGCTCCCAGCGGTAATACTCAGGTCGGCAGGTGGCAATTTCGCGAGTCCAATCATAGGCATAACCAAGGCGTTTGAGCTGTTCGCGCATGTCGTCGATATTCTTGTAAGTCCACTGTGCCGGTGGCACTCCGCGCTGTATCGCCGCGTTTTCAGCCGGCATGCCAAAAGCGTCCCATCCCATCGGCTGCAAGACGTGTTTGCCTTGCATGCGATGGAAGCGGGCAAAGACATCGCTAATCGTAAAGACGCGCACATGACCCATGTGCAACTTGCCGCTCGGGTAAGGAAACATCGTCAGGCAGTAGAATTTTTCGCGCGTCGGATCCTCGCCGACCTCGAAACACCGGGCGTCAGCCCAGTGGTCCTGCGCTGTTTTCTCGACGATGTCGGGCTGGTAGGCGCTGCTCATTGGTGTCGCTTGGAAAGTCTGGTCTGGAAAACTCCGAAGCCTACATGAACAGGCTGCCGTTCGCAGCCTGCGGCTCCCCTGCGACCAGACCCGAGCGCACTAAAGGCTGCCGCGCTGCCGCATCCAGAATACACCAAGGATGACGAGAGAGAGCCCGACAATGGGGAGGTTACCCAGGCTGGCATAAGGCGTCATGCCACGCCTTGGTTGCACGTCCGCCGTCATCAGTTCCTGCTCGAACTGCTTTCCGACCTGGAGCAATACACCGTCTGCGTCAATAAAGGCGCTTATTCCGGTGTTTGTCGAACGGATCGCGTCACGCCCTACCTCCAGCGCCCGCATACGCGCAATCTCCAGATGCTGATGCGGGGCAATCGAATCACCGAACCAGGCGTCGTTACTCACATTGATGAGTAAATTGGCTTCCGGAAACGCGTAAAGCTGCTCGGCACCGTAGGCGTCTTCGTAGCAAATGGCAGCCGCGAGTTTGGCGCCGTTCGCCGCGACGAGGAGCGGTTGAACGGCCTCTCCAGCCGTCAGATCCGAATGCGGCAGGTTCTGCATTTTCATCCATTGGCGAACCGCCGGCGGAACAGGGAAATATTCGCCAAAAGGCACCAGGTGCCGCTTACGATACGATTGCTGCTCACCATCGCTTAGTATGAAGACGCTGTTATAGATATTCCCGTCGGGATTGTGCTCGAAGCTGCGTTCGAGAATGCCAAACACAACGCTTCGATTGCTGTTACGAAGATCGCTTTTGATGAGATTGATATAGCCGCCTACCTGATCGTCCAACGCGGGAATTGCCACCTCCGGCCAGACGATGATTTCGCTTTCCGGCACGCTTAACGTCGAGCGGCGATAAAATTCCATAATTGGCCGCAGCTGATCACGGTCCCACTTTTTGTCCTGGGAAACACCCGCCTGGGCGATGCTCGCCCGGACCGGATTGCCGAGCGGCTCGGTCCAGTCCGGGAGCAGAAGAAGACCGCCGCTGAGCCAGGGTAAGGCTACGGCGGCCACGGCAACGATCCGAAGCGTACCCGTCGACGTCAGCGCGACGAGCACCGCTGTCGTACTAATGACGACCATAAACGACACGCCGTAAACACCGAGCACGGGCGCCCAGCCCGCAAATAGCCCATCGATCTGCGCGTAACCGAGCGCAAGCCAGGGAAATCCGGTGAGAAACCAACCGCGCATCCACTCAACAAATACCCAGGCCGCCGGCGCAACCAGCAGCATCTGCCAGGCTTCGCCCTGCGACAGACGGCTGATCAGCCACCCGGCAATCCACAGAAAGGTAGCCATAATGACGGCCAGCCCGATCATCAGCAGGAAGGCGATCCACGGCGCGGCGTCACCAAACACGTGCACCGAGATGTAAATCCAGTAGGTGCCGGCGAGAAACATGCCCAGGCCGAACCAGAATGCGTGCCCGCCGGCGTCACGCGGTGAGACCATCTTGCAGATGTATAGCAAAGGCAACAGCAGCAGAGGCAGTAACAGCGACCAGCCGAACGGCGCGAAACCCAGCGACATTGCCGAACCCAGCATGAACGCCACCAGGCGGCTGAGGCGCGGCCGGTCCGCGGGCAACAGCAAGATCGGATGAATATCTTTCACCACAATAGTGTGAACAGGCCCTAGCTGCCCGCTGAAAAAGTCTCAGGCGAGTGTGAGACAAGAAAAAAGAGGCCGAGAAATCGCAGTGTACGCGCCAGTACATGAGGCTTTCGAAGACTATTGTGACGCCGTATCGCGCCGCATGAGGCCTTTTTCGACACGCTGCTAGTCCTGTTCGCCGCGACGCTGAACCTGTAACGCGTCTACGCGCCGCTTGTCCGCCTTGATCACCGAAAATTCAAAGCCGCCGAAATCCACCTTCTCCCCGCGACGCGGCAGGCGTCCCAGCACATGCATGACGAGGCCACCGATCGTGTCGAACTCCTCATCTTCGAGTTCGCAATCGAAATACTCGTTGAAGTCTTCAACACGCGTCAGCGCCCGTACGGCGTAGCTTGGCTTGCCGTTGCGATCGCCATCCGGGCGAATGAACTCCGCTTCCTCCTGATCGTGCTCATCGTCGATTTCCCCGACGATTTCCTCGAGAACGTCTTCGATCGTGAGCAAGCCTGCAACGCCACCGTATTCATCGACCACAATCGCCATGTGGTTATGGCTGGCTCGAAACTCCTTAAGCAGCGCGTTCAGGCGCTTGGACTCGGGGATGACTGATGCAGGTCGCAACAGCTTGCGAATGGTGACTTCTTTCGCGGCGTCGGTACCGAAGTATCGCAGCAGGTCCTTCGCGAGCAAGACGCCAAGCACTTCGTCACGATCTTCACCGATCACCGGGAACCGGGAATGCCCGGACTCAACGATCACCGACAATATTTCGTCAAATTCCTGCTCGATATCGATGACGACCATCTGCGAGCGCGGCACCATGACGTCGCGAACCTGGGTTTCCGATACCTCCAGCACGCCCGCAAGCATGCTCTTCTCCTCGGCATCCAGATCGATTTCGGTCTTTATAAAACTTTGAATTTCGTCGCGGCTCCAGGGCTCACCCTTGAATGCGCGCTTGATTCGCGCGACGAGTCCGGGTGTTCCTGGGCCGCTCGTACTTGGCGGTTTTTCGTTCATAATGTCTAGGGCCTGTTGGCATTCAGTCTAACAGCTTTCTAGCATGACGCAGCGTACGGGTCGGCCAGGCCGTGCGCTGTCAGGATATGGGCCTCGAGGCCCTCCATATCGGCAGCCTCAGCCGGAGATTTGTGGTCGAAACCCAGCAAATGCAAGGTGCCGTGGACCAGCATGTGCGCCCAGTAGTCGCCGGTGGCCTTGCCTTGCTCGGCTGCCTCATCGCGCACCACCGCGGCACAGACAACGATATCGCCGAGCACCTGCGCGGCCTCAGCCGGCAGACCGTCGATATCACCCGCCGCAAACGACAGCACGTTGGTCACCTTGTCCTTGCCCCGGTAGTCGCGATTCAGTGCCCGCATCTCTTCTTTATCGACCAGCCGTACGGATAATTCAGTGCCTGCCGCAATGACTCTTCCGGATCCTTCGACCGCGCAGGCGATCCAATGCTCGATCTGTTTCGCCGACGGAATGTCGGAATCATCGCACGCAATCTGAACGTCGATGACGAGCGCGGATTGATTCGTCATTCGTCTGGATCAACCTGGCTTTCGCTGTCTTCGTATGCCTTGACGATACGTTGCACAAGCTGGTGTCGAACCACGTCCTTGGGCGTAAAGTACGTGAACGCCACTCCGTCAACGTCCTTGAGGACCTCGATCGCGTTCTTGAGCCCGGAATCCTTACCCATCGGCAAATCGATCTGCGTGATGTCGCCGGTGACCACGGCGTGCGATCCGAAACCAATGCGCGTCAGGAACATCTTCATTTGTTCAACGCTGGTGTTTTGTGCCTCGTCCAGGATGACGAAAGACTCGTTGAGAGATCGGCCACGCATGAAAGCAAGTGGCGCGATCTCGATAACATTACGCTCAATGAGTCGGGTTACTCGCTCGGCGCCTATCATGTCGTACAGCGCGTCGTACATTGGCCGCAGGTAGGGATCGACCTTCTGTGACAGGTCGCCAGGCAAGAAACCGAGACGCTCGCCGGCCTCGACGGCGGGCCTAACCAGCACAATCCTGCGAACCTGCTCGTTCTCCAGCGAATCGACAGCGCTGGCAACTGCGAGGTAGGTCTTGCCGGTTCCTGCAGGGCCGATACCGAATGCGAGGTCGTGTTGCTGAATATTCGACATATATGCCGTCTGGTTCGCACCGCGCGGGCGGATCAGTTTGTGACGCGTTTGAATGGTGACGACCTCGTCATCCGATTCTTCAGTCTCCGGCGTTGTCGTGTTCGCTTCGTTCATAAATGATTCCTGCAACAGCATGTGTACGCGCTCGGGGTCCAGACGTTCGCTATTCGTCAGTTCAAACAGCGCTAGCAAAACGTCACCGCCGATCTCCGCGGCACCGGGTCGACCCGTCACGCGAAAGCGGTTGCCACGGCTGGCGATTTCGACATCCAGGCGACGTTCGATTTGCCGAAGGTGTTCGTCAAACTGGCCACACAGGTTTGCCAGGCGGTTGTTATCGGCGGGCTCGAGGACAACGTCCCGAAAGATCCGGACAGCATTCAAAGTCTGTAATTGAAACCTTTGTACAAAGATCGGGCTGTCAGGGAGACAGAGAAGCGACGGACAGCCGCGTGCAAGGCTGGGCATCTATCAAGGCAATAGACCATTAGCTGTCAGATTACCCTGAAGCACGCGCCGTGGGAAGTACCAGCCGCCCACGCAGCGAGTTTGGCAGCGCCTCGGTAATGACGACGTCGACAAATTGCCCGATACATGACGGATCCGCATCGAAATTCACCCAGCGATTGTTTTCGGTCCGGCCCGCTACCTGGCTTTTACTCTTCCTGGAGGTCTTTTCGACCAGCACGCGCTGTGTCGTGCCGACCATGCGGCGACTGATCTCCATCGCCTGCTGATTGATGCGCGTCTGCAAAATCTGCAGCCGTTCTTTTTTCACGGACATCGGCGTGTCGTCGGCGAGGCTTGCTGCCGGCGTGCCGGGACGAGCGCTATAGATAAAGCTGAACGACTGATCAAAACCAATGTCGGCGATCAGGTTCATGAGTGCTTCGAAGTCCTTGTCGGTTTCTCCGGGAAACCCGATGATGAAATCAGACGACAATGACAGGTCGGCGCGGGCTTCGCGTAATCGTCGTATCTTCTGTTTATATTCAAGAACCGTATGGCCGCGTTTCATCGCTGCCAGCACCCGGTCCGAGCCATGCTGCACGGGAAGGTGCAGGTAGCTGGCGAGCTTCGGTACTTCCGCGTACGCCTGTACGAGACTGTCCGTGAATTCGACGGGATGTGAGGTGGTAAAGCGTATACGTTGTATGCCTTCTATCGCGGCAACGTAGTAGATGAGCGTGGCGAGATCCGAAATCGCACCGTCGTGCATTGGACCCCGGTAGGCGTTCACATTCTGACCGAGCAAATTCACTTCGCGAACACCCTGATCGGCCAGGGTCGCGACTTCCGCGATGACGTCGTCAAACGGCCGGCTGATTTCTTCGCCACGCGTATACGGCACGACGCAGAAACTGCAGTACTTGCTACAGCCTTCCATGACCGAAACGAAAGCGGTAGGTCCCTCGGCACGCGGCTCCGGCAGGCAATCAAATTTTTCGATCTCGGGAAACGAAATATCGACTACAGACTTGCCCGTGCTGGCCACGTCGTCAATCATCGCCGGTAGGCGATGCAGGGTCTGCGGTCCGAACACGACGTCGACGAACGGCGCGCGCTGCGTAATGCCCTCGCCTTCCTGGCTCGCAACACAGCCGCCGACACCAATCCTGATGTTCGGGTTTCTTTCTTTGAGCCTGCGCCAGCGGCCCAGCTCGGAGAAGACCTTCTCCTGGGCTTTTTCGCGGATAGAGCAGGTATTCGCGAGTAACAGATCCGCGTTATCCGGCGTATCGGTCAGTTCGTAACCATGCGATTCGCGCAAGACGTCCGCCATCTTGTCCGAGTCGTACTCGTTCATCTGGCAGCCCATTGTCTTAATGTACAGCTTCACCGAGTAAAACCCATGCCCTCGAGTTTGACGAGTATACGATGCGCCGCCAGGTCCGGCGAAATTTCGACGGTGTCAATGACCATTTCAGCATTATCCAGTGTCTCATACGGATCGCTGATTCCCGTAAACTCCTTGATCTTGCCGGCACGCACAGACTGCTTTTCGGCCTGCCCAACGTGGATTACAGAGGCGCGCGATCCTACACCAACGCCATCAAACAGTCACGGCCCGCGGGTGGCCGGAACGCCAGTATTTGTCCGTACAGCGCCGACCGGCGGGCGACTTTATGATCGGAGGTGTTATTCTCCAAGATAGGAGCGGTGGCCAGCCATGAACCTCATCGAATTCGCAGTACCCACAGCGGCGGCATTTCCGGGAATGACCGTCCGTGAGCTATTCACCGAGTGCGTGAAAGCGAATTCGGCGGTGCTGCCGTTCCGGGCAGCCAGCGGCAAGTTCACCGGCAGAGTGTCTATCCGCCATATTCTCGTCGACGTCTGTATTCCCGAGGCGATGATCGAACACGCCAGGCTGCTTGGTGACACGATTACGGCGCTGAAGTTTCCGCCGCTCAGGGAAAAAGAACTGCTCGATATGACCATTGATGAATTCATCATCGAGGACATCCCGACAATAACGCCGACGTCACCGATGGTGAAGGCGCTGGCGGTGATGCAAAGCTATAGCACAAGCTACCTGTTCGTGATCGACAACGAGCACAATTATCACGGCACGGTGAGCACTGTGTCACTGGCGCGCCGCTTGCTCGATCGAAATTCGCCGTAGACGTGGAACTGCACAACAATATCACCTCAATGTGGGTGGCCACAGCCATCCTCGTCGCCGCATACGCGATGATCTTCAGCGAACGCCTGCATCGGACCTACGCCGCACTGGCGGGCGCTGTCACCATGATCGCCGTCGGCAGCTGGATGGGCTTCTACACCCAGGAAGAGGCACTGACCGCTATAGACGCCAACACCATCGTATTGCTGATGGGCATGATGCTGCTGGTTGCCCTGCTGCGCACAACGGGCATGTTCGAATACATGGCAATTCGTCTCGCGAAAGCGTCCGGAGGCAACCCGGTACGGCTGATGCTTTACTTAGGAATAGCCGTCAGCGTGCTGAGCATGATCCTCGACAATGTCACCACGGTGATCATATTCGCCCCACTCACCATTCTCGTCACGCGGCTGCTAAACTTGAATCCGGCGCCGTTTCTGATTGGGCAGGCCATGCTGTCGAACATCGGCGGTGCAGCGACACTCGTCGGCGACCCACCGAATATCATGATCGGTAGCGCGGCCGACATAGACTTCCTCACATTTCTGATCAACATGGGGCCGCTGGCAACAGCGCCGTGGGTCGCGACCATGCTGCTATTGTTGTTCTTCTTTCGCAAGGAGCTGCGATCTCGTCCCGGTGAACGGGCCCTCGTCGATCTCGATGAAAGCAAGGCCATTCAGGATCCTGCCTTGGTCAATCGCATGCTGGTGGTGATGGGCCTGGTCGTGATCCTGTTCTTCGCGCACCACAAGCTGCACTTCTATCCGTCCTTCGTCAGCCTGATCGGACTTGCACTGGCATTGCTTCTCGTGCGGCCGCACGCCGACAAACTCGTCGACGAGGTGGACTGGTCTATCCTGCTGTTCTTCGCCTCACTGTTTGTCATCGTCGGCGGCGTCGAGGCAACCGGTTTGCTCGACGTCATCGGCAGCGAACTGGCAAATATGGCACGAGACCCGAACATGTTGCTTGTGACCGCCCTGGGACTCATGTGGATCGCGGCCATTCTCAGCGCGCTGATCGACAACATTCCGTTTACGGTGACCATGATTCCGATCATTAGCGCCTTGTCTGCCGAAGGCATTGACACCGGACCGCTGTGGTGGGCACTGGCGATCGGTGTGGCGCTCGGCGGCAATGGCACCCATATAGGTGCGACGGCGAATATCGTCGTCATTGCGCAGGCCGAGCGCAGCGGCGAGCCCGGCGCCAGGATCACCCCGCTGCAGTGGCTGAAACTCGGGCTGCCCGTGATGTTTTCGGGCTTGATAGTCGCAAGCCTTGCGTTTGCCCTGCTCTACTGACGAATCAGAAAGGAATATCGTCGTCAAAATCATCGGGGCCCGGCTGCGGCGGCGCGTTGCCGCCGCCCTGGCTGGGCTTGCCGCCACCCCGGCTACCACCGAAGCTGCCGCCGCCACCATCACCGCGGCCACCCAGCATCTGCATTTCGTCGGCAATGATCTCGGTCGTGTAGCGGTCGTTACCGTCCTGACCCTGCCACTTTCGAGTGCGCAGCTTGCCCTCGATGTAGACCTGTGAGCCCTTACGCAGGTACTCCGCCGCGATTTCGGCGAGACGATTGAACATCGCGACACGATGCCACTCGGTGCGGTCCCTTTGCTCGCCGGTCTGCTTGTCCTTCCACGACTCGTTGGTCGCGACGGTAAAATTGGTAACTGCCGAGCCGCTTGGCATGTAACGCGTCTCCGGATCCTGTCCGAGATTACCAACGATGATGACTTTGTTTATTCCGCGGGCCATATTGGTCCCCTGTTTATAGTGTGCTCTTTTATAATGTGCTCTGCCGTTGCCTGCTCCGCCACGAAGGCGGCGGGGGCACTATTGTAGAGCCTGCCGGGCTAAATGCTAGCCTGAATTCTGCTGAAAAGACCCAAATTATGCGGTCTGGCGCCGCGTCCCGCCAAAGCCCTGAACCGCGAGCCAGATAGCCGCTAACAGAACGCACACGAAGAACACGTCCGACGGCCGGCCCTCGTGCAGAAATCGGCCGCCGATCAGCCCCCCTGAGAACGCCCCCAGAAACTGCGCACTCGAAAAGACGCCCAGCGAGGCACCGCGCAACTCGTCGTCGGCAAGTACCGATAGCCGCGCCGGCAAGCCCGCTTCCAGGAAATTGAAGCCGCCAAAATACACGACCAGCGCAATGAACACCGGAATAACCGAGAATCCGAGAAATGTCAGGGCCAGCTGCGCACCGAGGATCAGGATCACCGCAATCCCAATCAATTCACGGCGTCCCTTATGCTCGTCCTTGAGGATCATCGGCACCGTAATCGCCAGCGACAGCAGCAGCGCACCGATATACATCTTCCAATGATCGGTCAGCGCTATTTCGAGACGCACGCTGAGAAGGAAAGGCAATGCAACGAACGTGGCCGTCATGATCGTATGCAACAGGAAGACATAAAAGTCGATTCGTATCAGATCGCCACGGAACGCCGGCGTCAGGCTCCAGGTCTCGCGCCTCCGGGGGCGCGGAATCTCAGGCAACAGGCCGAGCAACAGACCGGCGAGAACGGCTAGCCCGGCCGCCATCCAGAATAGCGACTGGACGCCAAACTGTGCGGCGATCAGTGGTCCGGCAACCATGGCTATCATGAAAGACAAGCCTATCCCAATACCGAAGATCGCCATGGAGCGGGTTCTGACATCCTCACGGGTTGCGTCCGTGATAAGCGCGGTCAGCGTCGCGGAGATCGCGCCCGCGCCCTGCAGGAAGCGGCCCGCAATGACGCCGTGGATAGAGTCACTCAGTGCCGCGAGTACACTGCCGGCCGCAAACAATGCAAGGCCGAGGAGAATAACCGGAATGCGGCCGATACGGTCCGACAGAGACCCCAGCGGTATCTGCAGACCCGCCTGCGTAAGCCCGTAGGCGCCCACGGCCAGCCCGATAAGGAGGGGCGTGGCGTGCTCCAGCTCCGCCGCATACAGCGATAACACGGGCAATAGCGCGAACAGTCCGAACATGCGAATCATCGCAATCAGCGCAACCACCGTTACGGAACGCCGTTCCGCGGGACGCATCGCGACACTGGTAGCGGGGCCTGCTGTATCCACTCGTTGAGTTCCTTTGCGCCGACGATGCGCGGCGGCGTATATTAGCAGGTTGTTCAACGATCTCTTAATCCCTGTCATGAAGTCCATCGACATCCGTGGCGCGAGGACCCACAACCTCTGCGACCTCGACTTAAGCCTTCCGCGCGAAAAGCTCATCGTCATAACCGGGCTGTCCGGGTCGGGCAAGTCGTCGCTCGCATTCGATACGGTCTACGCCGAAGGTCAGCGCCGCTACGTCGAGTCGCTGTCTGCCTATGCGCGCCAGTTCCTCTCGATGATGGAAAAACCGGATGTGGATCATATCGACGGGCTTTCGCCGGCGATCTCGATCGAACAGAAATCGACGTCGCATAATCCGCGCTCAACGGTCGGAACCGTTACCGAGATATACGACTACCTGAGGCTGCTGTTCGCCCGCGCCGGCATGCCGCGCTGCCCCGATCACGACATCACGCTCGAGGCACAGACGGTCGGCCAGATGGTCGATCACGTGTTGGAGCTGCCCGAAGGTTCTCGCCTGATGCTGCTCGCCCCCGTGGTTGCCGATCGCAAGGGCGAACACGTGCAGCTCATGGCCGACTTGCAGGCGCAGGGTTTTATCCGCGCACGTATCGACGGCGAGATCTACGAACTGGATCAGCCGCCGGAGCTGGACCTGCGCAAGAAGCACAACATCGACGCTATTGTCGATCGCTTCAAGGTCAAGGACGACATTCGCCTGCGGCTGGCAGAGTCGTTCGAAACGGCTCTCCGTCTCGCCGACGGCGTCGCGCGAATTGCCTGGATGAATGACACGGACAAGGACGAAATCATCTTCTCCGATCGCTTCGCCTGCAATATTTGCGGCTACAGTCTCACCGAACTCGAGCCTCGGCTGTTTTCCTTCAATAACCCGAGCGGCGCCTGCCCAAGTTGCGACGGCCTGGGCGTCAAGCAATATTTCGATGCGGACCGGGTGGTGGTCAACCCCGACCTTTCTTTAGCCGGTGGCGCGATTCGCGGCTGGGATCGAAAGACCACCTACTATTATCAGATGATCAAAAGCCTGGCGTCGCACTACGAGTTCGATATCGAAACGCCTTTCAATGAGCTGTCGCAGAAACTGCAGAAGGTCATTCTCTACGGCAGCGGCAAGGAGAAGATCGAGTTCTTCTACGCCAACTCGCGTGGCATGCAAATCAAGAAGTTGCATCGCTTCGAAGGCGTGCTGCCCAATCTTGAACGCCGCTATCGAGAGACGGAGTCCGGCGCGGTTCGCGAGGAGCTGTCGAAGTTCCTGAATAGCCAGGCATGCCCGGATTGCGACGGTACGAGACTGAATCGTGCTGCCCGGCACGTGTTCGTCGCGGAGCGATCGCTTCCGGAAATCACGAGCCTGTCCATAGGTCACGCGCGCGAATTCTTCGATGGTATGCAGCTTTCGGGATGGCGAGCGGCGGTTGCCGACAAGATCGTGAAGGAAATCAGCGAGCGCGTCGGATTCCTGTCCGACGTGGGGCTCGACTATCTGTCACTCGATCGCAGCGCCGAAACGCTGTCCGGCGGCGAAGCGCAGCGAATTCGTCTGGCCAGCCAGATCGGCTCCGGGCTGGTTGGCGTCATGTACATCCTGGACGAGCCCTCCATCGGACTGCATCAGCGCGACAACAAGCGCCTGCTCGGCACGCTCACTCACCTGCGTGACATCGGCAACACGGTGATCGTGGTCGAACACGACGAGGAGGCGATACTCTCGGCCGATCACGTTGTGGATCTCGGGCCGGGCGCCGGCGTGCACGGTGGACGGGTCGTCGCCGAGGGCACACCGCAGCAGGTGCAAGACGAGCCGCGATCGCTAACCGGCCAGTACCTGTCGGGCAAACGGGCGATTGCCGTGCCGAGCGATCGCACACCGAATGATGCCGAGCGACAAATCGAGATTATCGGCGCTACCGGCAACAACCTGCAGAACGTCACTGCGTCTATTCCCATTGGGCTGATGACCTGCATTACCGGTGTTTCCGGCTCCGGGAAATCCACGCTCGTCAATGACACACTGTACAAAGCCGTCGCCGAGCAGATCAATCGAAGCAGCCGCAACCCGGCCCCGCACAAGGCGATTGCGGGCCTTGAACAGATCGACCGGGTAATCGACATCAGCCAGAGCCCCATCGGCCGAACTCCACGCTCGAATCCGGCGACCTACAGCGGGCTGTTCACGCCGATACGGGAGCTTTTCGCGGGAACGCAGGAATCGCGTTCGCGCGGTTATATGCCGGGACGATTCAGCTTTAACGTCAAGGGCGGCCGATGCGAAGCCTGCCAGGGCGATGGCGTCCTGAAAGTGGAAATGCACTTTTTGCCGGACGTCTACGTGCCCTGTGACGTCTGCCGGGGAAAGCGGTACAACCGTGAAACACTCGAGATCCGCTACAAAGGCAAGAACATCCAGGAGGTTCTTGACATGACGGTCGAGGATGCGGCGGAGTTTTTCCGGAATGTCCCCGTCGTCGCCCGAAAGCTGCAAACCCTGATGGATGTGGGCCTGACCTATATTCACCTGGGCCAGAATGCGACGACCCTGTCCGGTGGCGAAGCACAACGCGTCAAACTCGCCAAGGAATTATCCAAGCGAGATACGGGCAAGACCCTGTACATACTCGATGAGCCGACGACGGGTCTGCACTTTCACGACATCGAGCAGCTGCTCGGCGTTTTGCACCGTCTGCGGGATCATGGCAATACGATCGTCGTCATAGAACACAACCTTGACGTGATCAAGACCGCCGACTGGATTATCGATCTGGGCCCTGAGGGTGGTGACGGTGGCGGTCGGATCATCGCCACCGGTACCCCGGAACAGGTCGCGTCAACCCGCGGCTCTTTCACCGGCGAATACCTGAAACCGCTCGTCAAGCGCGCGCGCAAATCGCGTCGCGGCGCCGCTGTCGGTGCGTAGGTACAGAGACGGCTCGATCAGCTCCAGCTCCATCAGCAGGTAGCGTCCGGTTGCATCGCGTACCCAGTCGCCGCGACCGTAGGTCGGCCTTGGCTCGATTGTGGCAAACAGTGAGCTTGCCGTGTCGAGCAGCGAGTCGCTTGGCCGGACAGATTTGATCTCCGCGCCATGTTCTTCCTGCACGCGAAAATCGCCGGACTTCGGCGTTTTCCGTATCGCGTGGCTGTATTGGCCGTTAAAGAAGAACAGCGAGTACTCGCCTTCAACCTGGATCGTCTCAATAAAGGGTTGAATGAGGAATGCACGATCGGCGTACGTCTGTCGCAGCATCTGCAGATGATCGTCATCAACCGGGTCAGTCAAAACGAACGTATCCTTGGCGTTCGCCCCCACCGTCGGTTTGATAACCACCCGGTTTGTCTGGTGTTCGCTAAAGAACCCGGCCGTATCGACGGAGGCGAAGCCGTCATACCAGGTACTCGGTACGATCTCGCTACCGCGCCGCTCGACATCTCGAAGGTACGTTTTTTGCAGCGTCCAGTGGACGAGTTCGAGGTCGTTGATGAGTAATGCGTCCGATGCGTCTATGGTTTTCAGCACATCGAGAAACTGCGCCTGATGGTCCGGATAGTCCCAGGGCGTGCAGATATAGACGGCGTGATATCGATCCCAGTCCAGTCTCGAACGCCAGTTGACCGTCTCCACCCGCCAGCCGAGAGCGGCCATGGGTTCGATACTCAGGTGATAATCGGTAACGAAGTCGCCGGCATCCGCCATGGTCAGGTACGCGATTTTCTTCACTCGCCAAAGCTACCGTTTTTGAGGAAGCGAATCGTCAGCTCGATGGGGCGCCGCATGCGCATCATAAAGGCGTGCGAATGATCGACCACGACAAAATCGGTCATACCGTCAAGCTTGGTGTCCTCAACCGATACGCGGCCGTCGTCGGGATTCTCGAGCACCGCAGAGGTGATAGGGTCGATGGTGCGATTACCGGCTATCACACCGAGTTCAAACGCGGCCGGGCCGAGCCTGAGCGGCACACTGCCCTCCCCTTTACCCAGCTGCAGCCCCGCTGGACCATTGAGCCAGTCAAAACCAGGAAATCCCTGCATTTGATCAACCGCCGTGCTTCCCTGGTTTGGCGGCCCCAGCATCACCACCCTGCCCAGCTCAGCAATTTCTTTTTCGCTCAGGTATTGCCGCAGCAGAATGCCGCCAAGCGAATGGGCGACGAAATGGATACGACCAATATCGTCTTTCGCGCGACAGGCGCTCAGCCCTTTCGGTATCGCGATCTCGGCAAGCTCCTCGACGGCATAGTCACGTGACGGATAGTTGATGTTGACTGTCTCGAATCCCTCGTCGTCAAGGGCACGCTGCATGGGGTTCATCGACATCGATGTCCGGGCCAGGCCGTGCAGCAGCACGACGCAGTCTGCAGCCGATGCCACGCCACTCGACAGCATAAGAACAGCCAGAAGCGAGGAAAACCGCATCACGAATCAGGCCGCGGGAATGAAGCCGTGTTCGGCGAGCTGTCTGTCATGCCACTGACCCAGCAATACGAGGGCCAGGACGGCACCGAACAGCGCCCAGCCCATGTCTGACTGCGTGTCCCACACGTAGCCTTGCGTACCGAGAAACGCGTCGGCCGCTTCCTCGGAGAGCAGCGCGACCCACCATTCGATGAGTTCGTAGAATGCGCTGAAGCCGAGGCAGAAACAGACGATGAAGAAATTTCGCCACGCGGCATGATTAAACACATTCAGTCGGATCATGAGCTCACGCGCAACGATTGCAGGGATGAATCCCTGCACGAAATGCCCCAGCTTGTCGTAGTTATTTCGCGAACCGTCCGTTACCTCACGCAGCCACTCACCGAGCGGAACCTCGGCATAGGTGTAGTGGCCACCGACCATGAGCACGACACAATGGAACAGGATCAAAGCGTAGGTCAAGGAAGTCAGCGGAAATCGCTCGCGAGTCACCCAGAGGACGGCACCCCCGAGCACGGCCGGAAAGACTTCGAGGCACCAGGTGGGAAAGTCCTTCGGTCCGATGCCCGACCAGATCAGCACACCGAGGAATACGGCGATCCAGATCATTCGCATCGGTGACATCGCGATTATCCCTCGCTGCCTGGTCGAAGTGCCTCACCTTTCCTCGATCGCCAGTAACCGTGGCTGCTGAAACACCGCCAGACCCAGGGCAACCAGCGCAACAGTGCAAAGCTGAGCCAAAGCGCCCACGCCAGAATGAGCGCCTTGTAAATCCAGAGCGGCACCGACAGAACCGTTGCAATCGGCAGGGCAGAAGCGCTGCTGTCGGCGAACCAGCTCACGAGGTCGCCGTAGGACTTATACCCGGCAACATGCATATCCGGCGTACCGAGCAGCCCCTGTGGTAATGCCATAACAATGCTCAGCAGTGCCACGATCGTGAGGCCGCCTATGCCCGTCTGAATCAGGTTGAAACGCCACCAGTTCACCTCGGTCTGCCAGCGTTCGCGCGCTCCGCACGCCAGCAACCAGACAACGACCACGCCGAGTACGGGCCAGCTGAACGTGCTGAACCCAAGCCCTAGCAACAGCCAGTGCCAACTGCTGAGCGGCGCGAGCCCGATACGGCCAAGAATGAACGCAAACAGGATCAGCACCGCAAGTTCCGACCAGTAAAGCACCGCGGGCCCCAGCGCAGGTCCACGGGTAGCCAGCAGCCAGCGGTCGCGCGGCTTGGTCAGCGACAGCTCAATGTTGCTGGACGGCGCGCCGATGTCCACGCCCGCGGTGTTGGTGCGAAAGCCCATCTCACCGCTTTGACGCCATTGAATCTCGATCCCATGCTCGCCCGGCAGGATAGGCAGGGCCAGCTCACCACTCTCCGAGCGCATCGTCTGCGAGCGCCCATCGATGGCAACCGACGTGACTTCGGCATCGCCAGGCAGGCGCAGCACGTGCTGCGCGCCGCTGGTACTGCGATAACGCAGCGACAGGCTCGTGTCGCTGGAGCGATTGCCATAGCTGGTCGATAGCTTGACGGAATCAAATGCGAGCGTGGCGCCTTGTGCGGCGGCCGGCCGGGTCGCAACCAGGGTGAGCTGTTCGCCTCCGCGCGGACTGAATTCAGCGACCCGCACGTCGCTGGCATCGTCACCCGTATTGCTTTCCGGGACACCATCGAATTCAGCGTTCCAGATATTGCCAACAGCAAATCGCCACACCTCCTTCCACGGCGCGCCCTGCTCGACTTTCAGCGTCAGGGGTGACTTTCGTGGCAGATCGGACAGCCAGCTGATCGCGTTTTGTCGAGGTCCCATCGACACGAGTACGCGACCCTCGGTAACCGCGAAATCACCGCTGACGATTGATTCGCCGGCGAGCAACGGTACTTCGAGCGTCAACGCACCCTCTGTCGGCGCGACCCGGAAAACGGTGGTCCTGACGCGCCAGTCAAGATCCAGCTCAACCGTTCGTTCGATCCGCGCGAATGCCGGAAAACGACTGCTCTCCCAGCGCACCGCCTCATCGCCGCTGGCGCTGGTCTGCAGACGCGTGAGCTGCAGCGATCCCGACAACAAACGCCGGTCCTTGACCCCCGCGATCAACCAGCCGTTGCTCTGGACCCTGACGACACGAGGTGGCGTCGGGAATGGCACCTCGACACTATCGACGGCCGGCACCGTTCCTCTTACTGTGACCCGGTGCCGCCCTTGGGATACGTACAGCCAAAGTGCATTGTTGCCCGAGCGTGTGACACGAGTGTCTGCGGTACCGTCCACGGACACGAGCTCGGGGCGCCAGCCTTCGGCCGAACCCGGCAGCGGGATCGCGACGTCCTGCATCGCATGTACCGTCAGATCCATTCGTATTTCGTCTTCGCCGACCGTTACATCCGCGGCAACAATCTCGGCGCAACGAGGAACACAGTCGGGCGGTTCTAATAGCCGCTGCTCGAGCTCCTTCAACAGATCATCATCCGGCAGGTCGGCCTCGGCGCTGGGGCTCACCGACATCATCGTGGCGAAAAGTCCAACTGCGAACAGACTCGCGACCGACTCTCTTCCGAGCTTGAATCCGCCGGGAAGCGCCCAGCGTTTGTTCAGAATCTCGGCAGCCAGAGCGGCGGCAAAGAGTAGCAGCAACAATACCTCGGCGAAGCGCAAGACGCTGACCAGCCATCGTGGCAACACGACAAGCCGCATTTCCTGACCGGCGTCGACAGGGCCGCTGAAGCGTAGCGTATAGGTATTCCATTTCCACGAGGGAATGCCCGGGCCCGCCTGCACGATAGCGTTTGGTGCATAACGCTCAAAATCATAGGAACGTTTCGCACCGCTGACGACCAGTTCTTCCATTAGATCGGCTTCCGCAGAGACGCGCTCTGATCGCAGCCGGCTCGCCTTGCTTTCTACGGCGTCGACGGCGGTGTCGGCAGGTGCGGTCATCGGCACCACGCCCTCGTACAGCTGGTACTGGTTGTACTGCGGCTCCAGCTGAGGATAGATGGCGATGCGCAACTGGCTGGCCACGAACGGCACCAGGGCGATAAGCAGGGCGGCCGCGCTAAGCATCTGGTATCCGGCAACCAGTTGACGAAGTCGGCCAACAGGCGCAACGCGCATTAACGCGATGGCCACCAGCAGATTCAGCCACAGCCAGCTGGGCGCATACATCTCATGAAAACTTAAGACAAGAGCCAACAAGGCAATCACGCCCGGTCCGCGACCGAGCAATCGCCAGACGGCGATTGTAATAATCAGGACCAGAAAGAAATCCAGCAACTGCCATTGGCTGGCCCAGCTGCCGCGTGCGTCGTCGACGCCTGGCGCCGCCAGCAGCTTGTTCCCTGGCGGCAGGTTGAGCGTCGCTTTGAACGCACCGAAGCGCGAGTCCCACCCGGCGACCGGCATTTTCTGGCTGGCATCGATCCTCGCGAGCGCATCCACCGACACATCGGTCTGGCGGAGCTCGATACCGGTCTGCCCGGGACTCTCTCCCTCGGTGACCAACAGGTTATTGCCGCGCTCGCGCGCCGACAGCAGCGCATACGGGGCCGCCATATCCAGTCGCCAGCCCGTGCGCATCTGACCGCTGATGGCGTCTCTTACGACGAAACCATCGCCATCGAAGCCAAGCCAGATCGTGCGGTCCAGGGCCAGTTCGTTGGTTGCCATTACGACGCCACGGCTGCGTTCCCGGATTTCGAGCGTTGCCCCAGGATCGATCCGAAAGGCCGGGAAATTCTGCCAGTTCGCAGGAACCTGGACCTGGGCTGGATCGACGGGCGACAGGCCTTCGGCGGCTGTTACTCGCAGGCGGTCGTTGGATTGGTAACTCCAGATCTCCGAGTCGGGCATATTCTCGCCGGCCGCCTTATGCGCGATGTTTTGCAGAACACGCGGGCCGCGCGCATTGAGAAACAGGGTCCATCGGCCCGGCCGAACCTGCAGTCGAATCTGCCCGTCGGCCTCGAGCCTGGCGGGTAGTTGGCTCTGCAGACTCAGCGGCACGAACCCGTCGGGCAGAACCGGTCCAAAGAGTTCTTCGCGAACGCTGCCCGACACATCGATCTGAAGCTGGGTCAGCAGTCGTGTCGGCACGTCATCGGCGATCAGCCGGTGTATCTCGGTACGGACGGAGTCGACGGCCCTCGTGTCACGCTTGCGCTCTCCCAGGAAGATTCCGTTCCGCGTAATTTCCGGGCGCTCTATCCGACGACCATCGACGGTAAGCGTGACCAAGCCGCTGGCGGGCGGCAGCCGCAACACGCCGGGGCGCTCATCCCACTCGAAGCGACCTGCGACACTGTAATCACCCGGCGCGAGCCGGATGCTCGGAACGCCGTTGCGTGCCACGACTTCGACAGCCCGATCATTGGCGGTAACCCGGTCCGGCCAGTAGTTTGGCCCTCCCGGCAGCGCGACCCACTGCTCGTCGGCATAAACCGTCCACCGCTGCACAAACCTGGCGTCTGCCGCCGTGACGTTCAGCTGTAACGATCCGGGCCACACGCAGAGGAAGTCGCCGCGCTGCTCGGCGGCACGATCAAAATAGAACGCGCAAGCCCGATACTCCTTATCTTTGAGCACCCATTGTCGCCAGTCCTGCAAATCGTCCGGCACATAGTCCTGCGCGGCGGCGGAAACAGTAGCCAGTAACAGAGATGCGATAATAAGCCTGGGTATCGATGACATAGCATTCTTCCTGCGGCACTGCTGCTAACACTATACGTCAACGCACCGCGGATGGGATTGGGGTTTACCGTCAATAATGAGGCGGCATTTCATCACCTGAATCACCGGCCGGCGCAGCGTCGGCTATCGCGCGCACTCGCGCAATCAATGACTTGCATTGCTCGTCAAGCTGCATGATTTTCGCCTGTTGACTGGTCACCGCGTCGTTCAGTTCCTGCAAAAGCTGGTCCTGATAGGCCAGCCTGGTCTCGAGGTCTATGAAGCGTTGCTCACTCATTCTGCTCCCCGTTGCTGTTTGCAATTCGAGCCATTACTCGTGAATGATGCATATTAGAATACACGGCTGAACTTCGCAGGATTCTTCATGTCTCTCCTTCGCTTCGACGGCATCGGACTCGAATTTGGCGATCAGGTCATTCTGCGCGATGCGGAGCTGTCCATCGACGCGGGCGAGCGCATCTGCCTCATCGGCCGAAACGGCGCGGGCAAGTCCACGACGCTGCAGCTGATCATGGGAAGCCGCGAGCCGGATCGCGGCGAGATCATCAGGAAACCTGACCTGATCATCAGCCAGCTCGAACAGAACCTGCCCGAAGCGATGGACAGGCGGGTTAGTGATGTCGTCCGCTCAGGTCTGACGCAGGTCGAACGCCTGCTCATCGACTATGAAAGCCGCTCGAAACTCGAGCTCGACAAACACGGTCTGCGCGAACTCGAGGCCTTACACGCAAAAATCGACGCGCATGACGGTTGGCATCTCGACCAGCGTGTAGAAACGACGATCACCGAACTCAATCTGCCGGCGGATGAGTCGCTGAACGAGCTTTCCGGCGGTTGGCGTCGACGCGTCGCATTAGCCAAAGCCCTTGTTCAAAAGCCCGACTTGCTGCTGCTGGATGAACCGACCAATCACCTCGATATCGCGACCATCAAGTGGCTCGAGGATCGAATCTACGGCTACCCGGGAGCGGTTCTTTTTATAACCCATGATCGCGCCTTTCTTCGGCGCCTTGCGACACGCATCGTCGAGATCGACCGCGGCAGACTGACGAGCTGGCCCGGCGACTACGATAAGTATATGACTCGAAAAGAAAAACTGCTCGATGACGAAGCGGCCGCGAACGCCCGATTCGACAAGAAGCTGGACCAGGAAGAAGCCTGGGTTCGGCAGGGTATCAAGGCGCGTCGCACGCGAAACGAAGGCCGGGTCCGGAGCCTGCAGAAAATGCGCGCCGAGCGCGAAGCGCGCATCGCGACGGACGCTACGGCTCGCATTCACATTGAAGAAGCTGAACAATCGGGGCGCAAAGTCATTCGTGCGCGAAATGTCAGCTACAGCTACGGCAACGAAGATGTCATTCGCGACTTTTCCATCAAGATCATGCGCGGCGACCGCATTGGGCTGCTCGGAAATAACGGGGTGGGTAAGACGACGCTGCTACGCCTGCTGCTCGGTCAGCTTACGCCGATGACCGGTACGATCAAGCGGGGCACGAATCTCGAAATCGGCTATTTCGACCAGTTGCGGCAATCCCTCGACCTCGAGAAATCGGTTGCCTATAACGTCGGGGAGGGTCGCACCTATATAAAGCTCGACGGCAAGGACCGCCACGTCGTCGGCTATCTGAGGGGCTTTCTATTCAGTCCGAAACGCTCGATGACGCCCGTCAAGAGTCTGTCCGGCGGCGAGCGCAACCGGGTAATACTGGCGAAGCTGTTTACACGGCCGGCGAATCTGCTGATCCTCGACGAGCCGACAAACGACCTCGATATCGAAACGCTGGAGGTACTCGAGCAGAGGCTCTGCGACTACCGAGGTACCTTGATCGTCGTCAGCCATGATCGACAATTTCTCGATAACGTCGTCACGAGCACCGTCGTATTCGAGGAAGATGGCAAAGTGCGCGAATACGTCGGCGGCTATAGCGACTGGCTGCGCCAGGGACATGCGCTCGCCGTGACGGATGATCCTGTCGAGGCGTCCCAAGAAAAACGCGCGTCGTCGACACGACGAAAATCCAAGGCTTCGTTCAAGCTCAGCTACAAGGATCAGCGAGAGCTCGACCAGCTGCCCGCGGAAATTGAGCGGATCGAAGCGCAGGTGCGCGACCTGCAGCATACGGTTGCTCAAGCGGAATTTTATTCGCAGGACGAGACGGTAGTGCAACAGACGCTCGCCGGCCTCAGCAAGGCCGAGTCGCAGCTGGAGAGCCGTATCGATCGCTGGGTGGAACTCGAACAGTTGCAGGAGTCACTGCGGTCGCAATGATACGCGGCCGCAGCGACAGTGCGTCCAGTAAACCTCCGATCAACTAATTCGCGACTGCGTTGCGTTCTCTAGAGCAACTGCAGGATGATCGCAATCTGGCAAACCCAACCAACAGCGAAGGAAAGCGTCCTTACCCATGGAATCGCCATCGTGTAGGAAATGAGGTGCACGACGCGTGCCCAGAAGTACACATTGGCCGCCATAACCGTAACATCGTTACTGACTCCGGCGGCGTTTGCGATCAATACGAGTGCAGCGAACACGACGAGGTTTTCAACCGCGTTGTAGTGCGCGGCTTTCATTTTGGTCGCCCACCCCGACAGCTCCTTCGGCTCCTCCGGATAGCCGACCGCATCCATGATGCCGCGCACCATAATCGTATTGACTATGTAGGGCATCCACATGATGGCGTTGAGCGCCACGACCCAGGTCAGACTGGTTAATTCACTTGTCATTTTCTTATTCTCCTTTGATTACGTTCCGCGCGGACATTTGTCTACGCTTCTGGCAAATCATCTTCCCACGTCAAAAAATAGCATTTGCCTTTGAGGGGTGCGTCATCCGGATACTCCTGCACGACGAAGCCGAGGGAAAGATAGCAGCGATACGCCGGTCCGTTATCTTTGTAAACGAACAAGGAGTATCGCGTATGACCCGAATGCGTTCGCGCAGCGCTGATCAGCATACGAATGAGCCGCTTGCCGATGCCGCTTCGTCGCATTTGGGGGTGTGTGATAAGACGCGCAAGATGACCACGATCGTCACGATCATAATACTGGCCAAATCCACACATCGCACCATCCGGATCGCGCAAACAGTAGCTGTGGACTTCGTCGAGACGGCAATCGTGGCGGAACGACTGCGGCGTAAACGGATAGCGGAATCTTGGGCCACTCCATCGATCGACCGATCGTGCATTCGGAAACCACTGCATCAGTTCTTCGATGTCGGCATCGTAAGGCGGCCCCAGCCTCCAGCCATCGTCGGCGACAGCGCCAGTTATCATGACGCCAAACGGTTACTTGCCAGGCATCGTCTGTTCGAAGTAACGGTCAAAGGCCCGGTGTACGATGTCGGGTGAAATACCCAGGGAACTCATTGTAACGTTGTATTGCTCCATCTCCGAAACGTCGCGGCGCCCATCCGCGGCAACGACCTTAAGACCCATTAACGCGATCTCCTCTTTTTCCTGTTCGGGCAGCGTCGGTGCAAGTTCCGTAAGCAGATCAACCAGCGCGGGTTTGTCAGCCGTCTCCTCCAGCGCGCGCGTAATTAACTCGAGAGACTCGGCGCCCTGGAGATGGAAGTGTTCCTCGATCAGGTCAATGATCAGCGACGACTCTTCCTGTTCGATCTGCCCGTTAGCGCGCGCGACGGTAATCAAGATCGTCGCAATCAGGAATTTCAGATCATAGGTCTCCGAGCCTTCTGCTGTATCTACGATCAGCGTCGAGCCTTTGAGCCTTGAGCCAGTTATTTCACTCGTCACGGCTTTCTCATTTCGTTTCGTAATTGTTGCGCATATATTGGACAGAGCGTTCTATCAGTCGTTTCAAAACTTCTTCATCAACATCGGCAAGACGCTTTATGTAAAGGCAGGATTTACCGGTCTTGTACTTCCCCAGCTTGCCCATTAGCGTCCCGAAATGCTTGAAGCCGGGAATGATGTACAGCGTCATGGCCTGTTTGCGTGGCGAAAACCCGGTAATCATGAAGTCGCCTTCCCGACCGCTGGCATACCTGTAATGATACTGCCCGAAGCCCACGATATTTGGACCCCACATCCTGGCGCGAGCACCCGTAGCCCCGCGCATCATGGCAGCCAGTTTCTTAGCGTCGCGGCGTTTCTGTTGATCGTCGATACCATTAATAAACGCCGTAACGCTTAACTTGGTGGGTATTGTCTTGTTTTCAGCCATATCTTCGCACGCTAGTGCGACGTGCCGAAGAGCCGATCTCCGGCGTCGCCGAGCCCCGGCACGATGTACTTCTTTTCATTAAGCTCGTCATCGATCGCAGCGGCATAGATACGCACATCCGGATGCGCTTCTTCGACGAACTCGATGCCTTCGGGACAGGTCACGATACAGATTACAATGATGTTGTCGGCGCCGTGTTCCTTTAGCAGGTCGATCGCGCAGACCGTTGAACCGCCGGTGGCCAGCATTGGATCAATGACGATGCAGGTACCGCCCTTGATCTGTGGTGGAAAACGTTCGTAGTACGAAACCGGCAGCTTGGTTTTTTCGTCGCGGTACACGCCAACGAATCCGACCCTCGCCGTTGGCACGAGCTCCAGAATCCCTTCGAGCATTCCGACGCCGGCCCTCAATACGGGAATTACGACGATGTCGGTATCGATCTTTCGGCAGGTCGCGCTGGCGACCGGCGTCTCGACGGTCACCTCTTTGGTCTTGATGTTCTTCAGCGCCTCGTAACAGATGAACTTCGTTATTTCGGTCGACAGCTCGCGAAAGCGCTTATGACCGGTATCGACATCTCGGATAATGGCCAGCTTGTGCTGTACGCAGGGATGCTCAATTGATTCAGCCACGTCCTATTCTCCGTTATTGCTCTGGAACTTCCGACCACATGGCGTATTCGGTGCCAACAGGGTCAACGAAATGAAAACGACGACCCCCCGGGAAAGAAAAGATTTCCTGGCTGATCACACCACCGAGTTGCACGACCCGCTGCAGATCACGTTCGAGATTCCCGCTGTAGAAGACGAGCAGAACCCCGCTGGATGGCGCAGGTTCCGAAGATCGACGAAAACCGCCGTCGAGGCGACCATCGTTGAAGCTCATGTAATCGTCACCCCAATCGGTGAACGACCAGCCGAACAACGACGCAAAGAATTCGCGCGTCTTTTTGAGGTCGGTAACGGGAATTTCGACGTAGTCGACCCGGTTCTCGGTCCTCATAAATGGCCTCCTTGGTCGCTATGGCCCCTTGAGCTTTAGCAACGGTCTTTCAGCACTAACGAACACCGTACCAAATTCGCCAGTAATTTCGTATCGGGCATCGGACAGCCGACGAAATCCTGTGATCACTCCGTGACCCAGATTTCCTGCAGTTTCAACGGGTTCGCCGCCATCCTGACCGGCTGGATCGAAGGCCTCACAAAATGGAAACTCGATGCAAGCCGGACGAATACAGACCTTTTCAGCCGGCCGGGGCTTCTCGTAAAAGGGATGTCCGGGCATAAGGTAAAGATCGACGTCGATGAAAAGCGTATTGAGCTCGACGTGCCACGACAGCACATATGAACGCAAGAGATCGACATCCGCAAACTCGCGGAGCTCTTGCCATTCGGCTTTACCGTCCGGATCACTCATCGATTAGCCAAACCGGGTACTGACCCAGACCCCAATGTAATGGGAAAAAAACACGACCAACAGCGCGATCCCCAGATGCTCGGCGATGATTGCCAGGGGCGACTCGTTCTGAGTGCGTGCCAGGAAGTAGCTGAGGACGACGATGACCAGCATGCCCCACACCACGGAAACGACAACTGCCGTAGATAGTGGCAGCAACAAAAGGGGCACAGCGAAACTGATCGAAAACAAGAATTTCGTCAGAAACGTCATTATAGTCGCCGACCAAACGTGATTGTGCGACATATCCGGATCGGATTCCTCGGCCAGGTGAATGCCAAGCGCATCGGACATCGCGTCGGCAACCGCGATAACCAGGATTCCGCCGAGTACGGCGGTGATGGATCGGGTGCCGGAGTTCAGGCCGACGATAAGGCCAACGGTCGTGATGACGCCCGAGGTGGCGCCGAAAAACAGGCCGGTTCGAGCGCCGTCGTTGTTAAAGAATCCCAGATCTCTCATAGTCACTTATTAAAGTTTCATGCCGTATAGACTGATTTCGTCTTCGTCGCCAGGCATTGTAATACCTCTCTCGAATTGCAGACCAAGTTTCTCGATCAGTCGGATCGACGCGGCGTTTCCGGGAGCCACTATCGCTGCGAGGTATTCGATACCGAGATCGTCGCGCGCGTGTGCGACGACGGCATGCGCAGCCTCTCCCGCCAGTCCGCAGCCACAGTATTCGGGCAACAGGGCGAAGCCGATATCCGGGTGATCCAGATTGTCGCGTCGAAACAGTCCGCAGATACCGACCAGCGCACTGTCCGCCTTTCGCTTTACGCAGTACGGCCCATAGCCATATTGCGTATACAGTTTGAAAGCGCCTTCGATAAGCGCCGCTTCAGCCTGTTCTATTGTCCGAATCCCGCGGTCACCTACGTAATTAACGAACGCGGGATCGTTCCAGATTGTGAGCATCAGTGCGGCGTCATCGAGCGTCAACTGGCGCAGGATCAGCCTCTCGGTCTCCAGGCATCCGTCTTGCATTTCCCTGCTCAGCGCCAGGCACCAAAGATCAGGCCATGCAACGGCGAATAGCAAGGACCGGCTACCAGGAACCTCGGTGCCGCGGCGGACACAGCCGCCCATAGCTTGACGTCCATGCGTGTCTCCCGTACCGCTATGCTTTGTTCATGATTTCGCGCGCCACCATGAGTAGAGAAACTGCTGGATCGAACCCATGGGTGTGAAATGTTCTTCCAGATGGTGGCCACCCAGATGAAAATGGTCACCGAACAGATCCTGCAGCCGCTCTGCTGAATAGCGTCGGACTTCGAGCCCGCTGCAACGCTGCGGGCCTTCCGGCCCAAACGTCGCCAATACAAGATAACCGTTTGATGCAATCGCCCGGTTTGCAGCTTCGACGTAGCTTTGGCGATCGGCGGGATCCGTCAGGAAATGAAAAACGGCCCTGTCATGCCAAAGCGCATATTGGCGCGCCGGTGCGAATGTCGTTACGTCCGCCTCTATCCAGTCTACGGCGTCCGCGAATTTGCCGAGTCGAGCACGAGAACGCTCCAGCGCTTTGCCCGATATGTCCAATACACTGACATCCGAGTAGCCCTCCTGCAGCAGGTGATCGACCAGCGTGGAGGCACCGCCGCCAACGTCAAGAACAGGCTCGCTTCTGGCGCTGCCTGTCTCTCGTATCAGCCGCAGCGATTGCTCGGGAACCGGCTGGTACCAGGAAACCTCTGTCGGATCCTTTGAACCGTAAACATCTTGCCAATGCGCTCGACGTGAGTCACTCACGGTACCGCCCGCTCAGGGCAACAACGCCTTGGAACCTTGCGGTGATTTCATTAAACACGTCGGAATCATCCAGGGTCAGAGACGCCTATACTAACGCCCGTTTCACCACGAAGGCAAAGCGTCAAGCCAGACGATCGATTCTCGCGGCTTTTACCGGCTAGCTTAAGACCTCTCGCAGGTCATCCCGAACATACTTTGCGGCCAGGAAGTAAAATCCGGCACCAAGGAACGCCGCCACTGCGGTGCTCATAATCGCCCAGCGGATTGAATCGACTCCCATCGATGGCGTCAGCAAATCGCTGATCGTGCCGACCGTCAAGGGCCCGAGTCCGAGGCCGATAATATTCAGCACAAAAAACAGCACGGATGAGGACAGTGCCCTGTACCGCGGCCCGACCAGCGCATGCGCCATCGCTATCGTTGGTCCAAGAAACATTGCCTGGCAAACCGCGACCACGATGTATATCCCCCACATCGCGTACTGGTTGCCACTCAGCATCATCGGCAGCAACAGTAATCCGGCAGCCAGCGTGCTAATCCCGGGCACCCAGTAAGGCCATCGGTCATCTCGTTTGCCTAAATGGTCGCTAAGATAGCCACCCGCATAAACGCCCGTTGCACCGGCGATGCCGGCGATCAGCGCCAGCCAGGTACCCACCACGCCGACGGGCACCTCGTAAATGCGAATAGCGAACGACGGCATGAAGTTCAGTGATCCATAACCGAGAAACGCATTGAAGCCGGCGCCAAGTGCCGCGTATCGAAAGCTACGCAATTCCCACAGGCGCTTCAGATCGTCCAGCAGGCGACCCTCCGGTAAGTTCGTATGATCACCCGCGTCCATCTGGCCGCGCGGCGGCTCGCGCAACGTGAGTTTGACAATAACCGCCATCAGGATGCCGGGCAGGCCTACGACCAGGAATGCGACACGCCAGCCGAAGAACTGGTTAATCCAGCCACCCAGCAGGAAGCCGACGAGGATGCCAATGTAGATGCCTATTGAATAAAATGACAAGGCACGACCGCGTTCCTCGTGTGGAAAATAGTCCGAGATGATCGAGTGCGACGGCGGGCTCGCGCCGGCTTCCCCGACGCCAACGCCAATTCTCGCAGCGAGCAGCTGCACGAAATTGCCCGCGAAGCCGCTGATCGCGGTCATTGCACTCCAGATGGCAATCGACGCTGACACAATATTGACGCGATTGTATCGGTCTGCCCAGCGCGCGATCGGAATGCCGCAGACGACGTAGAAAACTGCAAACGTAAATCCGGATAACAGACCAAGCTGCTTGTCACTAAGGCCAAGCTCGGCCTTGATCGACTCCTGCAGGATGACAAGAATCTGGCGATCGACGAAATTGAAAACGTAGACGACCATGAGCAACAGCAGGACGTAGTTACGGTAGCTTTTTGAGGTTGGCACGACATTCCTTATAGTGTTGCGCGTCGTTAATTTTCGTACTATAGCGCGATGCGAGAGACAACGATTACGCTGCAGCCTCCGTACCTCGTCTTCTTCGGCGACATCCGGACACAAATGAATGCCAAGACCGGCCTCGGTCTCGTGCAATGGGCCCCCGATCGCTGCGTCGGACAGATGAACATTGCACGATGTACCGTTGAAAGCGGATTGCCGGAGATGAGCGTCGCCGAGGCGCTTGGCGCCGGAGTAAAAACGGTTGTTATCGGCGTTGCGCCAACGGGTGGACAGCTCGAGGAGACCTGGCTGCCACCGCTGCTGGAGTTCGCAAGTGCCGGCGTCGACATTGCCGCGGGCCTGCATAGCAGGCTGACGGATATTCCCGAGCTCGTCGCAGCCGCCGGTGATGGCGGAGCGAACTTGATCGACGTGCGGGTACCCCCGACCGGCCTACCCTGTGGTTCGGGACGACGACGTACGGGGAAACGCCTGCTGACGGTTGGCACGGATTGCTCCGTCGGAAAGATGTACAGTTCGCTCGCCTTACACAGGGAACTCCTGCGGCGCAACGTCAACGCTACGTTTCGAGCAACCGGCCAGACCGGAATTCTGATCGCTGGCGAGGGTATTCCAATTGACGCCGTGGTAGCCGACTTTATTGCCGGCGCTGCCGAGACGCTCTCCCCCGACAACGAAAGCGATCACTGGGACATCATTGAAGGTCAGGGCTCCCTCATTCACCCGAGCTACGCTGGCGTGACGCTGGGCTTGATACACGGTTCTCAGCCTGATGCATTAGTCATGTGTCACGACGTCGATCGCAGTTTCATAAAAGACGTCAGCACCCGGCTGCCAATTCCTGCCCTCGACGAGTTTATTGAGACGACCCTGTCCGCGGCTCGACTGACGAACCCCGATTGCATTTGTACCGGCATCGCCGTTAACACGTCGACACTGAGTGAGAACGATCGCGCTCGGTATCTTGCGGACTTGCAGCAACAGACGGGGTTGCCGGCCGTAGATCCTGTCGCTACCGGTACGTCTGCTGTAGCGGATTACATGCTGGAGCGATTCGCTTAAGTTCGAGAGCCGTCACTATCGTGCATGCCGAAGCGTGAGTTCATCGGTCAAACCAGAATTCGATTTCCGACGTACTCACCTCGAAACGCGCGGCATGCGGCTGCTCCTTCGGCAGGTGATACCAGTCCCCCGGGCCATAACGTCGCTCCTCGCCGTTGACGGTGAGGATCAGCTCGCCGCAAGTAATGACGCCGCAATTCTCAGTAGGATGGGTATGCTCTTCGATGCTTGTGCCGGCCGGATACGATGCAAACAGGACGCGGCAACGCTCTGCGCCAAGCTCATGCGCGTCGAAGGGCCCGGAAAACGCCGGCAGTTTCCTGATCAGGTCCGGAAAGTCTTTGCTATCTGACATTTTCGCTTTGCAGACTCATTATCGGGCGGTCAAACGCTACTCTCTCAGCTGTTCATGGCCCGTGCCAACTTGCGCTTGGCGGCCACCAGCGCACTTTTCGGTTTGTCGGTGGACTTCTCGAGTTCGCGAAATTCGCCGAGCGCCGCCGCAACGTCCGTTCCCTGGAGCCAGTCGATAACCGTAGGAACGCTGTCTGCATTGTCGCTGACGATCGCGCGACCGTCGCCATCGAGAATCGATATGCGATGCTTGCAGAAATTACCGTATTGACCAGCAGGGCAAGAACATAACGCGGTCAGGCTGTCTCCGTCTTTGATAAACGTGACCTCGTAAGGCTCGGCGGATGAGCCTTTGACCTGAAAGCTGAGTTCGCTAAGAGACACGCCGGCCACCTCTATCGTATCGGACCCGAAAGGTAAATGCCTCGGCGCTTGGACCATCTTCCCACAGCGCCTCAAAACGCCGAAGGGCCTCTTCCTCATCCGGAATATGGCCCGCATCGATCCACCAGAGAACGAGCGGCGACTTCTCTGGACGTTCAAACCATTCGGCCCGTTTCTGCACGGCCTGCAGATGGTTCGATCGATAAACGTAGGCTTCCAGCGCTTCGATCGATTCCCATACCGTCAGATTGAAGAGGATCAGTTCGTCCTCAAAGACTCGAATTGCCGTCGCATCGCCGTCGTCCGTCTGCAGTCGCCAGATGAAGCCCGGCGCGGCATCTGCCAGTGCGTTTAGCGATTCGATACGACTGACGAAGCCCGCCATTACCGGATCGCCCTGCGGCGCGCGCATCCGCGCAATATTCGCCTGGGCAAGATGAAAATGGCTGCTCACAACGACGAGTTTAGCGCGGTCCATCGTTTTGATGCCATGGCTCTAGATCCATCGACGAACCGACTTCTTGTACGTTTGGTACGCGTTACCAAAAAGCGAGTCCATTGCCCGTTCCTCGGGGCCAATCTGGAAACGGTTCATATAAAGGACGAAAGCCGGCAAGCAGGCGAGCGACACCAGGTTTCCCAGGAAGATGCCCCAAGCGGCAAGGACGCACAATAGTCCAAGGTACATGGGATTTCGGGTCCACCGGTAGACCCCCACCGTCACGATGGCTGATGCTTTATCAGGAAAGCGCGGATCGACGGTCGTACGAGCCGCGCGAAACGCCAGGACGCCCGCCAGTCCTATCACGAGACCCAGGCAAGCCAGGGACACCGCGACTATCCAGCTTCCAGCAACGGCGAAGGAGAATTGGGGAGCGACACGCGAGAGTAACCACATGGCAGCGCCAGCCAGAAGAAGCTGCACAAGCGGCGGTAATTTGAGCTCCAGGATCTTCATTCCGCGTCCGACGTGCCTCGACTCCAGAAATGTCCTTTCCCACCTTGCGACGACAATCGCGTCGAGCTCAAGTTTTCGTTTCGAAAACCAGTTCCCGGCTACGCCGCTTTGCCCGGCGGCCGTCCGGGCGACCTTTCAAGGTGCCGGTTTTAACCCAGTCTACGGTCTTCCAGCTTCGTATTCTCCGGTCCGGATGGGGATCCGCATGCGCCAATGTTGACTCGATGCGGTCCAGGTACTTGTCGGGGAACCCATGCAGACGCGCTCCCGTCAAGACCAGCTCCTTGTACCAATCATACGGGGCGAGCGAATCATCGATGTGCGACGGTTGCGCAGCGTAGGTGGCACAGTCGCCCAGGCCAGGAATACTCAGCGATGCATTGGAGTAGCCGACGCCCACACCCTCGATTCTATCGAGCACGCGTTTGTCGGCGGTGCAAATATCGAAAATCGCAAAGTGGACGCCGTCGCCACCTCTCAGGATATTGCATTTCCCCGACCCGTCCTGGCTAAGCTTGTGAAAGTGCAGTGACCAGCCGGGCAGGAATCGGGTGGCAACCAGCCGAGCGGAGGCGATACGCTGAGTTAATCGCAGCGGATGCAGGTTAGAACCGTACGCGGCATATAACATCGCTGTTTACCCGAATCCGCCGTCGGTCCTCATATTCCCATGCGAACCAGCGCGTCGATAACCTCGCGCATGAATCGTTCGATGGTGGGGTGCTCGGTCGCGAAGTTCGTCTCCAGCTCCTTCGCCTTTTGCAGTACCGAATCGCTTCCGCTTTGTCCCTCTGCGCTCAGGAGTCCATGTATGTCCTCGTCGAGGTCCCTGACCAGCGCGCGCGTGTCTTCATCCAGCTCCGTGCTCCGAATTTCGTCCTGGAGCCTGGCCAATAGCTCTCGAATTTCCTTGTTGCTCATCGTCCTCTCTGTCCGTGTTCTCTCTACGCGTCTTGCCTATCCCAGTTTCCGTATTCCGATCGCGTCGCGAATCTGCGCCATGTACGGCACCGCTACTTCTCGTGCCTTTTCCGCGCCTTTCTTCAGCTTGGCCTCGACGATGCCCGGATCCGCGATAAGTCGATCATACTCTTCGCGAGCGGGCCTGATGTGATCATTAATGTACTCGAATAACATCTGCTTCATCGCGCCCCATGCGATGCCCTCGGCGTAAAGCCTTTCCACCTCGGCCGTTTCTTCCGGCGTCGCGAATGCCCTGTATATATCGAAGACGGTGCTTCCCTCGGTTTGTTTCGGCTCGCCAGGCTCAAGACTGTTGGTCTTGATCTTCATAATCAGTTTTCTAAGCGGTTTCTCGGGTGCGAACAGCGGAATCGTATTGTTGTAACTCTTGCTCATCTTGCGACCGTCGAGTCCGGCAAGCACCGCCGTATCGTCGCCGATCACCGGCTCCGGCAGAACGAACACTTCACCGTAGTGGTGATTGAAGCGTTGTGCAATATCGCGCGCCATTTCGACGTGCTGCTTCTGGTCGCGTCCGACCGGCACCCTGGTTGACTTGAACATCAATATGTCGGCGGCCATCAGTATCGGGTAACTGTAAAGCGCCATCGTGATGCCCTTATCCGGGTCGCCGTTACCGCTGTCGATGTTCGCCTGCACGGCCGCTTTGTAAGAATGCGCCCGGTTCATCAGGCCTTTCGCCGTCATGCTCGTCAGCACCCAGGTCAGTTCCGTGATCTCCGGGATATCGGACTGCCGATAAAACGTCGCGTGATCCGTATCCAGACCGAGCGCCATCCATGCAGCGGCGATCTCTAGAGTCGATCGACTAATCTTGTCGGGATCCTCGTTCTTGGCCAGGGCATGAAAGTCGGCGAGGAAGTAGTAGTTCTTCTTGGCGGAATCTTTGCTTGCGGCGATGCCGGGCCGTATGGCACCCACGTAGTTGCCGATATGTGGCGTCCCGGTGGTGGTGATCCCCGTCAGGTAAATCTCTTCTGTCATAAGTTCGTGCTTTCTCGAGTCCTGATCTAAAGCTGTATCTTGCAGGGCCACCGCGAGACACGCCGGAACAGGCGGAAAACGCGGAGTGTACACGATGCGCACCGCATCATAATGCGGTCTTTGCCAATACGGTATCGCTGCGAGTGCATGATTATCAGCTAGTATCCCGCGGCCTGGCCGTCCTTGCGGACCTCGCTCGCGCCATAATACACGCCCTGTTCCTCATCCCACATGATCGCCTGGTAGCCACCAAATCTGCCGTCGCTGGGGCCCAGGGTATGGCCATACGACTGCAGTACCTGGCGCGTTTCCTCACGGAAGGTGCTCTCCAGGTGCACGATGCCAGCATCCCGCATTGTCGTGCCGGTCGGCTCCGATGAACCGGCGTGGTGCACTCGTGCCGCGTCGCCCGCTTCCTGTAGATTCATTTCAAAGTCCACCAGGTTGACGATGACCTGCGCGTGCCCCTGCGGCTGCATCGAACCACCCATCAAGCCAAAGCTGATCAGGGGCTTGCCCTGTTTCATGACGAACCCCGGGATGATCGTGTGAAACGGGCGCTTGCCACCGGCGACGACGTTGGCATGGTCCTCTCGAAGGGCAAACAACTCGGCGCGATTCTGCAGAACGAAACCCAGACCACCCGGCGTCATGCCGGAGCCCATACCGCTGTAATTGCTCTGGATCAACGACACCATGTTGCGCGCGCTGTCCGCGACGGTGAGGTAAACAGTGTCGCCCTTGTCGAGCTCTGCGTCGCCTGCCGGCAACGCGTGCGACGCTTGCTGCGGTAAAATCAGCTTGCGGCGTTCGTCCGCATAGTCCTTGGAAATCAAATGTGCAACCGGGACGTCGGTAAACGCCGGATCCGCGTAATACCGGGCGCGATCCTCGTACGCGAGCTTTTTCGCCTCTACCAGAGTATGCAGGTATGCCGCGCTGCCAAACCCCATTGCGGCAATGTCGAAGCCCTCGAGCACGTTGAGGATTTGCAGTGCCGCGATACCCTGGCTGTTAGGCGGCAGCTCGTACACGTCCCAACCGCGATAGTTTGTCGAAACCGGCGTAACCCATTCTGAGCGATGTTCCGCAAGGTCATCGTATGCCAGCAGTCCGCCTTGCTCGACCATGTAGGCGTCGATCTTGCGCGCAATTGCACCCTGATAGAATTCGTCTCGACCATCTTCCGCGATTGTCGTATACGTCGCCGCCAGCCGCGGATTCCGAAACATCTCGCCCTTACGCGGCGCGCGGCCATGCGGCAGGAAAGTCTTCGCGAAGCCGGGGAATTGACCGAGCAGCGCTTCGTCCGCCGCCAGCTGCTGCGCTATGACCTCGGATACCGGGAAGCCGCCAGCCGCGTAATAAATCGCCGGCGCGAGGATCTCCGCCATTGGTAAACGCCCGTAGCGACCGTGCAGTTCGAACCAACCGTCGACGGCGCCGGGTACGCTGACAGGCAATGGACCGACCGACGGGATCCTGTCGATCCCCTTTGCTCGAAAAAAACCAGGCGTCATCGCTTTCGGCGCACGCCCCGACGCATTCAGGCCCGTCAGCTCTTTGCTGTCCGCGTCCCAATGAATTGCGAACAGGTCACCACCGATACCACAGCCGGTAGGCTCCATCAAACCCAGTGCCGCGTTGGCTGCAATGGCGGCGTCGACTGCGCTACCCCCGGCCTTCAGAATGTCGAGCGCAATCTGCGTCGCCAGAGGCTGGCTGGTTGCGGCCATGCCCTGAGGCGCGATGACCTCGGAACGAGAGGCGAACCGCCGCCCACTGACCCGATCGTAGCCGGGATCAAACGCCAAAGCGCGAACCATTACAGTCGACCATTAGACGAGGGCCTGTTAACACGTGGTAGATCGCTGCGGTGCCGGGACAATTGGCCCCGAGCAAGGCGCGAGAGCATTAATGATGGCATTCGCTGTCGATGCCGGCAACAGGGTATGATCATCCGATGAGCAGGGACTACAGCGACAAGAACCCGTCTCTCGGTGCTTTGTACGGAAGTCATCTTCAAGCGCTGGCGACGCGACACGATCACGCTCTCGAGAAGGCCGGCGCCGGTCATGCCATCATCTACTCGGGTAATCCCAGGGTCGCTTTTCTGGATGACAACAGCTATCCGTTCAGAGCCAACCCGCATTTCGTGTCCTGGGTGCCGCTGACAAATCTGCCCTGGTCCTACATCGTTTACACACCGGGCGAGACGCCTGTGCTGGTCTATTATCAGCCGCACGATTACTGGCACGTGGTGCCGGATTCACCGGACGGATACTGGACCGACTACTTCGATATCCGCATCGTGCACGCGACCGAAGACATCGCCGCTCACCTGCCCGACGAACGGGAAAAGTGCATCCTGATTGGAGAGATCGAAAACGACGTCCCGGCCTATGGCATCGAGCGAATTAATCCGACGACCGCCGTCAATATCCTGCACTTTGCGCGCGGCACCAAGACCGATTACGAGCTTGAGAGCATGCGGCTTGCGTCGCAGAGGGCTGCTAGCGGACACCGCGCTGCGGAAGCTGCGTTTCGCGAAGGACTGTCCGAATTCGACATTCACCGTGCCTACTGCAAAGCCGTCAGCCACACGGACGCGGAGCTGCCGTACGACAATATCGTGGCTTTGAACGACCACGGCGCGGTACTGCATTACACCAATCTCGATCGCGATGCGCCGGCCCCGATCCGTTCCTTCCTGATCGATGCAGGGGCGCAGGTGCATGGCTACGCATCGGACATTACCAGGACCTATTCAGCCGGCGACCGGCGTTTCCAGGGCTTGATAGACCGCATGGAAAGCATGCAACGCGACATCGTCGCCCATGTTCAGGCGGGTGTCGATTACCGCGAACTGCACATCAGTACGCACAAGATGCTGGCTGAAATCCTGGTCGACGCCGAACTCGCAACCGGCGACGCGACCACGCTGCTGGAGACGGGTGTCACCTCGGCATTTTTTCCACACGGGCTCGGCCATCTTCTGGGCGTACAGGTGCACGACGTCGGCGGTTTCATGGAAAACGAAGCCGGCGCCGTTATCGATCCGCCCAGCGGTCATCCTTTTCTCAGGCTGACGCGGGTTCTCGAAGAAAATATGGTGCTGACGATCGAGCCGGGACTTTATGCGATCGACATGCTGCTGGAGAATCTGCGCGGGACGCCGGCCGAGGACCACGTCAATTGGCGTACTGTCGATTGGCTGCGCCCATTTGGCGGAATCCGCATCGAGGACAACGTGCGCGTAATGATCGGCGGACAGCAAAACCTCACTCGCGACGCCTTCGCGGCTGCACCTTGATCGGTCATCGCAATTGTTCCACGCCCTGATTTGGGGCGAAGCATTCCTGTCACCCTTCCTCGTTAGAGCTCTAACCCTTGTCGCATGGGGCGGCGTCTCGATTCGCCAAAGCGCTTAGCTTGGCACGATTAGTGCAGCTTGAGGAAAGTATGGGCACCGCATATCGCAACATATCGCTGCGCGCGCTGCGGGTCTTTTGCACGGCCGCTGAACGTGAGAGTTTCCGCCAGACGGCTGAGTCACTGTTTCTCACTTCATCCGCAGTTAGCCACCAGGTCAAGCAGCTGGAAACCGAACTCGGCGTAAAGCTGTTCGAGCGTACCGCGCGTTCATTGAAACTGACTGCTGACGGCAGTGCGCTATACGACGAGATGTATCCGTTGATTACCGAATTCGACGCTGTCATTACGCGGCATTCAAGGACTCGACGGTTGCGTTCGCTACACATATCGGTGCAGCCGTTCTTTGCCAGCGAACTGTTCGTGCCACTGTTGCCGGAATTCGTTCAGCAGCATCCGGATATCGAGATCAGCATCGATACAAGCGATGAGTCCCCTGAGAAGCACCCCGCCTCTGCGGATGTGTCCATAAGAATCTTCAAGTCGAAACCGGATGCGCTTGCCTACGATCCGTTGTTTCCATTGCGCCTGGTCCCTGC
>CAMYMR010000010.1:82112-99423 GCA_947259285.1 uncultured Woeseiaceae bacterium
CCGAAGCAGCTAAGCAGTTCCTGGTTCGACTCGGCTACGCTCGTCCAGCTGTTCGAGCATGAGCTGGTCACCAAGGACACGTACTACCTCGTCTACAGACCGGAAGATAGCGACAAGGAGGAGATCCAGATCTTCAGGAATTGGGTGGTGCAGAATCTGGCAGAAATCAGGTGAAACTTTTTCAGCATTCGGTGAAATTTTTATCGTTTGTAGGAATCCTGTCGCGGCACTACTGTTGCTCGCGACAAGGCCGGAGAAACGGCTTGTCGACTCACACTACGACTAATCGCTTCGAGGCAGATACCATGAAAAAGTCACACAGATTTGAACCTAAACACAGGTATGGGGCCCTGGCCGCCCTGTTGCTTGCGGCAGCCCTTCCATCGCAGGCATCGGCGAAAGATGTGCCGGATACACCGTTGACGATGACCGTTATCAGCGATAACGCTTTCGGCAGAACGGTGACGGAAGGAAAATACGAGCAAGCCATTGATCGAATTACCAGGAACGGACGCCGTATACCGAAACGATTTGCGGACCAGACCAACCTCTGTGTCGCATACACCAAGACCTACGAGATTGAAAAAGCACGCATCGCCTGCGATGCCGCAATAAGCTTTGTCGAACAACGGGGAGCCCGAGCGTATAGAGGTACCTGGTACGAAAGCGCAGCAGTCCGCGCCTACCAATCCGACCTCGCCGTTGCTCTGTCGAACCGGGGTGTGCTTCTCGCCGCGACCGGTGACGCAGATCTTGCCGAACGGGATTTTGTCGCCGCTATCGAGCTGGAAACGGCGCTGACATCGACCGTCGAGAATAACCTCGAGCGTCTGGGACAACTCACGATATCCTGACTCGAGCTCGAAACGAGCAGCAAAAGGTCGCCGCAATCCCCCCTGTAGTCGGCGACCTGACAGGGAGACCCGGGAATTCCCCCTTCCGGGTCTCCTTTTCTTATTCCGTACGCGCCGCGCGTGCTTTCGCTTCCGCTTTCAGCGCCTTCTTCACGCGCTGGCCTTTGCGCTCCAGCGACGGTCTCAGCAAGCGACCCAGCCACGGCATGAGCCCGATGACCGTCGCGAGGATGCCGCTCCTCTTCGGGATCGCCTCATCGAGAATATTGTTTCCGCAGATATCCAGCACGCTCTGCGCGACCTGTTCGGCGCTGCTCATCGGTTGCGAAAAAGAAATGTCGGACACCGCGTCCATGTCTTCCATGATGAACCCGGTACTGATCGGGCCGGGTGACACGAGACCAATCTTGATCGCTGAGCCTCGCAGCTCCTCGGCCAGCGCCAGAGTAAACAGCCGCAAGCCCGCCTTGGTCGCGGAATAGGTGCTGGCCCCCGGATAAACCACGCGGCCCGCAAGCGACCCCACGTTAATGATCGCCCCTTCACCGGATTCACGCAGGTATGGCAGCGCAATTCGCGTCAGCAGGATTGGCGCTCGAAGATTGACGTCGACCATGCGGGCGAGTTCCGCAGGCTCGGCGGCTTCGACGTTGCCACGGGCGTGGTATCCGGCATTGTTCACCAGTATGTCTACGCGCCCGAACTCAAACTTCGCTTTCTTGAAGACATCGACACAGGCATCTGCATCGGATACATCCATCGCGAATATCTCGACCTTCGATTTCTCGCGTAGCTCTTCGGCGATTGCCTCCAGGTTCTTCTTGTTACGCGCGACCAGCATCAGGTTAGCGCCGGCTTCGGCAAACAGGCGTGCAGTCGCGGCACCGACGCCCTCGGAACCACCCGTGATAATCACGGTTTTGTCTTTGAATATCATGGGCGCATTCTAGTTGAAGCCGGTCAATTGGACCACGGTTATCGTAGGCGCGACGAACAGCCGCGATGGATCGCGCCAGGATGGCGCTCTGACACATAGCGGGCCGAGACCTTAGAAGCCCAGGTAGCCCTTGATCTTCTTCCACAAACTCGACTCCCACCCGTAGACGTCGAGTAAATCATCGCCAAGCGTTGCGACCGGCATGGTCGTATCGGGTGGGATCAGCTCATTTGCAGCAACATCCTCGGGGCGCAGTTCGAGCAAGCCTTTCCTACCGTCGCGTCCCTCTGTAAGCCCGTCAACTGCCAGGGTTGGATACGGCAGGACCTCGTCGTCGACAATGTCGTCGTAGAACACGGCATCCGGATCGAAGGCTTCCTTCGACAGGATCACGCAATCATCGAATGATTTCTCGCTGCTGATAGCAATCTACCCACGATGTGAAGAAGGAATACTGTATTACGATCCGTTGCAGATCGCTGTGAGCCGACTCACAACTTAGCCGTTTGGTTTTTTCTCTTTATTGTCAGTTACTTAAAAGTCAAGCCGCGCACGAAAAAGCCGGACAACGCCCGGCTTCTTAACGTAGGAGCACGGCCCACCGCGCGAAAATGTCGTCCGCATCAGCGGACTCCTGAACTCTATTCTTCGACGACGACCTCTGCCGCTTGCTCGGTCAGCATGACGATAGCCATAGGCGCAGCATCACCCGGTCGCGGGCCGGTCTTCAGGATGCGCAGGTAACCACCAGGGCGCTCCTTGAAACGGGGGCCAATTTCCGAGAACAGCTTGCCGACGACTTCCTTGTCTCGCAGGCGATTGAACGCCAGCCGACGATTGGCGACGCTATCGTTCTTCGCGAGCGTAATCAATGGCTCAACGACTCGGCGCAGTTCTTTTGCTTTCGGCAAAGTGGTTTTTATCGTTTCGTGCTTCAGCATCGACGCAGCCATGTTGCGAAACATGGCGCTGCGATGAGAGCTGTTACGACCCAGTCGACGACCGGATTTTCTATGACGCATTTGTCTTTCCTAATAACTGTTTGTTTACACCGGAGCAATCGCTATCGATGCTTCACATCATGAGTTCGTGCTCGGGACGCAGGCTTGCCGGCGGCCAGTTATCGAGGTGCATTCCCAGACCCAGACCGTGACCCTCAAGCACTTCCTTGATTTCGGTCAGCGATTTCTTGCCGAGATTCGGCGTCCTGAGAAGCTCGACCTCTGTGCGCTGAACCAGATCACCGATGTACATGATGTTTTCGGCTTTGAGGCAGTTGGCAGAGCGGACCGTCAATTCCAGCTCGTCAACCGGGCGCATTAGAATCGGGTCGACATGGCTCTCCGCCTGTGCTCCCACGCCTTCTTCCTGGCCCTGCAGATCGACGAAGACCGATAGCTGATCTTTAAGGATACTGCCTGCTCGGCGGATTGCCTCTTCCGGATCAATCGTACCGTTGGTCTCGATATCGATTAACAGCTTGTCGAGGTCGGTGCGCTGTTCAACACGAGCCGCTTCAACGTTATAGGTGACGCGGTTAATCGGGCTAAATGATGCGTCGAGCATCAAACGACCGATCGGGCCCGCCTGATCCTCGAATGAGGGTCGTTGTGTGGCCGGACGATAGCCTCGGCCGCGCTCGACCTTCAGCAGCATGTTCAGCTCACCCGCCTTGGTCAGATTCGCAATGACCAATTCCGGGTTCATGATCTCAACGTCATGATCGAGCTGAATGTCGCCAGCCGTCACCGGACCCGGACCTTTCTTCGAGAGACGAAGCTCGGCCGTGTCGCGCGAGTTCATCGTTACCGCAACCTGCTTCAAGCTAAGCAGTATGTCGACGACATCTTCCTGGACGCCCTCGATGCTGGTGTACTCGTGAAGCACACCCTCGATTTCCGCTTCGGTGATCGCCGCGCCGGGCATTGACGACAGCAAAATGCGCCGCAGCGCATTGCCGAGCGTGTGGCCGAAACCACGTTCGAAAGGTTCGATCGTGACTTTTGCCTGCAAATCGTTGACCGGCGTGACTTTGACAACGCGCGGCTTTAAGAATTCGTGTACTGATTCCTGCATGGGTATAGACCCTCCTGACTACTTCGAGTACAGCTCGACGACTAGGTTTTCGTTGATATCGGGAAGAATGTCTTCTCGGTCCGGTAACGACTTCAAAACACCTGCCATCTTCTTGGCGTCGACCTCCACCCACTCGGGCAGACCGACCTGACTCGCGATTTCGATTGCGCTTTGAATGCGAAGCTGCTTCTTCGCCTTCTCGCGAATATTTATGGCGTCGCCAGCCTTCAGCTGAGCGGACGGGATGTTCACAACCTTGCCGTTCACTTCGACGCTCTTGTGGCTAACGAGCTGGCGGGCCTCTGCTCGTGTTGAAGCAAAGCCCATGCGATAAACGATGTTATCGAGTCGGCCTTCGAGCAGACGCAACAGGTTCTCACCGGTGGAGCCCTTCAACTGTGCAGCACGTTTGTAATAACTGCGGAACTGTCGTTCCAACACGCCGTACATTCGACGCAGCTTCTGTTTCTCACGCAGCTGCAAGCCATAGTCCGACATACGGGGACGACGCTGTGTCGGTCCACCCGGCGGCACTTCAAGCTTGCACTTCGACTCCAGCGGCCTTACGCCGCTTTTCAGAAACAGATCCGTACCTTCGCGGCGGGACAGTTTGCACTTTGGTCCTAGATATCTTGCCATTATTGAGCCTCTACACGCGACGCTTTTTGGGCGGACGACAGCCGTTATGAGGAATGGGCGTAACGTCCTCAATACTTTGAATACGAAAACCCAGCGAGTTCAGGGCGCGCACGGCAGATTCGCGGCCGGGACCCGGCCCACGAACCCGCACATCCACATTTTTCACACCGAACTCGAGCGCGGCCTTGCCCGCTTTATCGGACGCAACCTGAGCCGCGAACGGAGTGGATTTACGCGAGCCACGAAAACCACAGCCGCCAGCTGTGGCCCACGACAGGGCATTGCCCTGACGATCGGTTATCGTGATGATCGTGTTATTGAAGGACGCATGTATGTGCGCAATCGCATCAACTACATGCTTCTTAACCTTCCGTTTCTTTGCTTCAGCCATAGCTTTTCATTTATCTCTATCTGAACCGGGGGGCGGTATCTTGCCGCGATCGCGCCTGAAAGGCGCCCCTCGATTGTTAACTACCTCTTGATCGGACGACGCGGTCCTTTTCGGGTTCGCGCATTCGTACGGGTTCGTTGGCCGCGCAGCGGCAAACCACGTCTGTGTCGGATACCCCGATAAGAACCGAGATCCATAAGACGTTTGATGTTCATCGAAGTTTCACGCCGTAAATCCCCTTCGACCGTAAACGCCGCGACGGCGGTTCTGAGCTTCGCCACTTCGGGTTCAGCCAGGTCTTTGACCGGCGTGCTCGGTGGAACACCTGCCGCTTCGCAGATTTGCCTTGCGCGAGAATTTCCGATGCCGAAGATCGACGTCAGTGCAATCACGACGTGCTTGTTTAACGGAATGTTTATGCCTGCTATACGTGCCACTTACGATTTCCTTATTTAATAACGCGGGTACTAGCCCTGCCGCTGCTTGTGCCTAGCGTCGGTGCAGATCACACGTACAACACCGTTGCGACGAATGATCTTGCAGTTTCTACAAATTTTCTTGACTGATGCTCTTACTTTCATGAGCTCTCTCCTAAGCGCCGATACGATCAGCGTACTTGTCCACCTCGGCCGTAGTTGCGCAGATTGGCTTTCTGCATCATGCCTTCGTACTGGTGACTCATCGCGTGTGCCTGCATCTGCGACATGAAGTCCATCGTAACCACGACCAGAATCAGCAGCGAGGTGCCGCCGAAGCTAAACGGCATGGCCGGATAGAACATACGAACGATCTCTGGCAACAAGCAGACACCGGCAATATAAATCGAACCCCAGAACGTCAGACGGGTGAGTACCCGATCGATATATTCGGCGGTGTGGGCGCCCGGTCGGATACCCGGCAGGAAAGCGCCTGCTTTCTTCAGGTTGTCGGCCGTGTCTTTCGAGTTGTACATGAGCGCCGTATAAAAGAAGCAAAAGAAGATGATCATCGCGCCGTACAGCAACACGTAGACGGGCTGTCCGGGCCCCAGATTGGCGCCGATGGTCTGCAACGCGCGCTGAACCGCATTCGGCTCGGCGGCCTGCCCAAAGAACTGCGCAATAGTAGCCGGGAACATCAGGATGCTCGATGCAAAGATCGGCGGAATAACACCGGACATGTTGATCTTGAACGGCAGGTGCGTGCTCTGCGCCTGGAACATCTTCCGGCCCTGCTGCCGACGCGCATAGTTGACCGCGATGCGGCGCTGGGCACGCTCCATGTAGACAACGAAGATGATCGCCGCAATGCCGCCCAGCAGCATCAGAATCGCGGTTATGGCGCTCATTTCACCGTTTCGCACCAGCTCAGCGGTACCCGCGATCGCCGCCGGCAGGCCTGCGACGATACTGGCGAGAATGATCATGGAAATACCGTTGCCGATACCGCGCTCGGTTATCTGTTCACCCAGCCACATCAGGAACACGGTGCCCGTCACCAGCGTGATGCAGGCCGTTATCAGGAAAGCGGTCCCGGGATTGACAACGAGGCCCGCCTGGTTCGAAAGCCACGAAGCGGCGGCTATCGACTGGAAGCTGGCCAGCGCCACCGTACCGTAGCGCGTGTATTTGACGATCTGGCGGCGACCCGACTCACCCTCTTTCCTGAGCGCCTGCAGGCTCGGGACGATGTGGCTGGCCATCTGCATGATGATCGATGACGAAATGTAGGGAATGATCCCAAGGGCGAAGATGCCAAATCGTGAAAGCGCACCACCTGAGAACATGTTGAACATGCCGAGGAGATTGCCCGACTGTTGCTCGAAGAAATCGGCCAACGCGACCGGATCCACGCCCGGCACCGGAATGTAGGTGCCAACGCGGTAAACGATCAACGCGCCGACGAGGAACAACAGACGAACTCGGAGTTCGCCTAGTTTGCTCGCCGTCTTGGCAAGATCTGCCGGACTTTGTTGGGGCTTCTTCGCCACGTTACATTCTTCCTGTGTTCGTTTGTCGCGCGCCGGGGCGTGCTCCTACGATGCTTACCTAGTCTTCGATGCTGCCACCAGCTTTTTCGATGTCCTCACGGGCACCCTTGGTGACCTTAATGCCCTTGAGTTTGACCGCCTTGTCGATCACGCCGGACTTGATGACCTTGACCTTCGTCACAAATGCCGGAACAAGATTGGCTTTCTTGAGCACGTCCATGTCGATGACGTCAGCCTTTGGAATAGCCAGTTCGTGCAGGCGCAGTTCGGCCGAGTACTTAGCCATGCGTGAGCGGAATCCAACCTTTGGCAGTCGACGCTGCAGCGGCATCTGCCCGCCCTCGAAACCGACCTTGTGGTATCCGCCGGATCGAGCGTGCTGGCCCTTCTGGCCACGCCCACTGGTCTTGCCCTGGCCGGCGGAATGACCGCGTCCCAGGCGCTTGGCCACTTTCTTCGCACCCTTACCGGGTGAAATATCGTTCAGACGCATGTCAGGCTTCCTCTACCGACAACAGGTACGAAACGCGATTGATCATGCCGCGGTTTTCCGGCGTATCCATAACGGTAACGGTCTGATGCATCTTGCGCAGACCCAGGCCAGCTACGCAGGCCTTGTGACTTTTCAGCCGACCGAACTTGCTCTTGACCAGAGTGACCTTCAATTGTTTTGGCGTCGCCATGTTCCTGTCTCTATGTCTCTTAATCGCGCGCAGGGCGCGCTCCTATACATCGTCCGGGCACTCAGGCCAGGATTTCCTTAACTTTCTTGCCGCGCTTGGCCGCGATCGCCTGTGGCGAATGAATCTGCGACAGCCCCTGAATCGTTGCGCGAACAACGTTAATCGGATTCCGTGATCCGTAGCTTTTGGCCAGTACGTTACGAACGCCGGCTGCCTCAAAAACCGCACGCATGGCGCCGCCAGCGATGACGCCGGTACCTTCCGATGCCGGCTGCATGTAAACCCGCGTGGCGCCGTGACGGCCCTTCTTCGCGTATTGCAGCGTGTCGTTATTCAGCGTGATATCGATCATGTTCTTGCGGGCGCTCTGCATGGCTTTCTGAATCGCGATCGGAACCTCGCGTGCCTTGCCATAACCGAAGCCCACCCTGCCCTGTCCGTCACCGACAACGGTCAGTGCCGTGAAGCCGAATTGGCGACCACCTTTCACAACCTTGGCGACGCGGTTAACCGTCACCAGCTTTTCAATCAGGTCGTCGTTCGATTGGTTCTGTTCGTTTCTAGCCATAATTTGCTTTGATGGCAGTAGCCATCATTAGTCCTTGTATTCTGTAGACAATAAGGCGGCGCCAGCAGCCAAAATCCTTTGCTAGTTGATTAAAACTTCAATCCCGCTTCGCGGGCTGCGTCGGCCAGCGCTTTTACACGGCCGTGATACCGAAAACCGGATCGATCGAACGCAACCGTGTCGATACCGGCTGCTTTAGCCTTCTCGGCAATACGCGCGCCAACGATGGCAGCCGCCTCTACATTGCCGCCACTCTTCACGCCTTTGCGCACCTCGGGCTCCAGCGTCGATGCGGATGCCAGCACCTGGTTTCCGGGCGCTCCGATCACCTGCGCATATATATGGCGCGGCGTTCGGTGAATCGTCAGGCGATTCGCCTCCAGCTCACGAATTTTCGCGCGACCGCGGCGAGCACGGCGCAATCGATTCTGTTTCTTATCCAGTTTCATACTGTCATCACTCGCTTATTTCTTCTTCGCTTCTTTCAACAAGACGCGTTCGTCTGCGTAGCGCACGCCCTTGCCCTTGTAGGGTTCGGGCGGCCGAAAGCCGCGAATTTCCGCGCATACCTGGCCTACCTTCTGCTTGTCGGCGCCTTTAACCACTATTTCGGTCTGGCTCGGCGTCTCGACCGTGACTCCCTCCGGCACCGAGTATTCAACAGGGTGCGAAAAACCCAGCGAAAGATTGAGCTTCTTGCCCTGCGCCTGAGCGCGGTAACCTACGCCGACCAGCTCGAGCTTGCGCTCGAATCCTTCCGTGACACCCTTCGCCATGTTCGCCACTATCGATCGCATCGTGCCGGCCACTGCGACGGCAAATCGCGACCCGGAACGCGGCGCAAACGTCAGAGAGTTTTCTTCCTGCGTCAGCAACACTTCCGAATTCAGTTCGACCGAGAGTTCGCCGTTACTGCCTTTCAGCGTAACGACATTGCCGTTCTGCTTGAACTCGACGCCTTTTGGCAGCTCAACCGGCTCTTTAGCAATTCTTGACATAGTCTAAGTCTCTATCCTGAAAGGTCACGCATCATGAAACGATGCAAAGAACCTCACCACCAACGCCTTTCTCACGCGCCTGGCGGTCGCTCATTACGCCGGCCGAGGTCGAAACAATCGCCACGCCAAGGCCACCGAGAACCCGCGGAAGATCTTCCTTGCCCCGGTAAATACGCAGGCCAGGACGGCTCGCACGCTGAATCTTCTCGATCACAGGCACGCCGTTGAAATACTTCAGTTCCACCGTCAGCTGTTTACTCGCACCCTCGCCCTCGGTCGCAAAGCCGATGATGTAGCCTTCGTCCTGAAGTACCTTCGCGATGGCCTCCTTTGCCGTTGACGCTGGCATGGAGACCGCGACCTTACGCGCCTTCTGGCCGTTGCGAATGCGGGTCAACATGTCTGCAATGGGATCGGTCATACTCATAATCTAGTCTCCGCCTACCAGCTGGCTTTCGTGAGGCCGGGAATCTCGCCATTCATCGCCGCTTCACGGAGCTTGTTTCGGCCGAGCCCAAACTTGCGATAGACACCATGCGGACGACCCGTGATCGCGCAACGACTTCGCTGGCGGGTAGGGCTTCCATCACGCGGCAGCTTGTTCAGCTTCGCCTGTGCTTCGGCACGCTGATCATCAGTGCTGTGGATGCTGCGAACGATTGCTTTCAGCGCCTTGCGCTTCTCCGCCTGCCGAGCAACAAGCTTGGTTCGCTTCAATTCACGCATGATCATTGATTTCTTGGCCATATCTTATTTACCTGTAACCGCGGCCCGAGGCCGCTCCTACCCTCATTTCTTGAAAGGAAAATTAAACGCCTCCAGAAGCGCCCGACCCTCCGCGGGTGTACGGGCCGTCGTCGTTATGACGATGTCCATACCACGCAGCTCGTCGATTTCGTCGTAGTTGATCTCTGGAAAAATAATCTGCTCCTGAACACCCATGCTGTAGTTGCCCTGTCGGTCAAACGACTTGGGGTTCAGCCCGCGAAAGTCGCGAATACGCGGAATCGCAATGTTCACCAGGCGATCGAGAAACTCATACATGCGCTCGCGACGAAGCGTGACTTTGCAGCCGATCGGCATGCCGTCGCGAATCTTGAACCCTGCCACCGATTTTCTTGCGATGGTCGTAACCGGCCTCTGGCCGGAGATCTTCTCCATGTCGGCACGCGCATTATCGATGACCTTCTTGTCAGCAACCGCTTCGCCCACGCCCATATTCAGCGTGATCTTGGTGATGCGCGGCACCTCCATCGAATTCTTCAGTCCGAGCTTCTTCTGGATCTCGCCAGCAAGTTCGTTCTGATATTTTTCCTGTAAACGTGACATTGTCTTTTCTCAATTCGCGCGCCAGGGCGCGTTCATGCCCTCTCGGGTGCTCCTACTATTAGATATCTACCGCATCGCCGCTCTTGAAGACGCGGACTTTCGATCCGTCTTCATTCACCTTGAAACCGATGCGCTCACCCTTCTTCGACTTCGGGTTAAAAACGAGGACATTCGAAACATCCATCGGCATCGCGGTATCTTTGATGCCGCCGGCTTCGCCTATGTTCGGGTTCGGCTTGATGTGCTTCTTCGCAATATTCACACCCTCTACCAGAACGCGATCGTCGGCAAAGACCTGCAAAACGGTGCCACGACGGCCTTTGTCCTTACCCGTGGTTACGATGACTTCGTCGCCTTTTCTAATCTTTTTCACTTAGAGAACCTCAGGAGCAAGCGAAATAATCTTCATAAACTTACTGGTACGCAGTTCGCGCGTTACCGGTCCGAAAATACGGGTACCGATCGGTTCCAGGCGAGCATTCAGAAGAACGGCAGCATTGCCGTCAAAGCGAATCAATGAACCATCCTTGCGACGGACCCCTTTCCGTGTGCGGACAACAACGGCGTTGTAAATCTCGCCCTTCTTGACCTTGCCACGCGGAATAGCATCCTTAACGCTCACCTTGATGACATCGCCTACACCTGCATAGCGGCGTTTCGATCCACCGAGAACCTTGATGCACTGTACGCGACGAGCACCGGAGTTGTCCGCGGCGTCCAGAACTGTCTGCATCTGAATCATGACTGAATCCTAAGTGTTTTTACTTGTCCGCCGAACGCTCGACGACGTTTACGACTGACCAGGACTTGTGCTTCGAAATCGGTCGACATTCGGCTATCGCCACGCGATCGCCGGATTTGCACTCGTTTGATGCGTCGTGCGCGAGCACCTTGCTCGTACGGCGAATGTACTTGCCATAAACCGGATGCTTTATCAGGCGCTCGACGGCGACCGATACTGTCTTGTCCATCTTGTCGCTAACGACGCGACCAACGATCGTACGCTGCATTTTGTCTTGTTCACTCATTTGCTTTCACCCGAGGCGCGCTTCAGTTCATTTAGAACCGTCTTGACGCGCGCGATATCTTTCCTTACCCGCCCGTGTTCGTGGTTGTGTGTCAGCTCGCCGGTTGCCTGCTGCATGCGCAGGTTGAACTGCTCTCGCCGCAGCGCAACGAGCTCTTCATTGAGTTCGTCTACAGACTTCGTCCGCAAGTCACTTGCATTCATCACATCACCTGCCGAGATACGAACGCCGTTCCGAACGGCAGCTTTGCCGCTGCCAGCCGAAACGCCTCGCGTGCGATCTCTTCCGTTACACCTTCCATCTCGTACAAAATGCGGCCAGGCTGAACCTGGCATACCCAGTACTCGACGTTGCCCTTTCCTTTACCCTGACGAACCTCGAGCGGCTTCTTCGAAATGGGCTTATCCGGGAACACCCGAATCCAGATCTTGCCGCCGCGCTTGATATAGCGCGTCATGGCACGGCGAGCAGCCTCAATCTGGCGGGCCGTTAGACGGCCGCGCCCGGTAGCCTTGAGTCCGTACTCACCGAATGAAACATTGCTTCCGCGATGAGCGAGGCCGCGGTTGCGACCCTTCATCTGCTTGCGAAATTTTGTCCTTTTAGGCTGTAACATCTTGTTCTACCAATCTCCATCTGTCGCGGCTAAAAGCCGCTCCCACGATGCCCTCTGATTCTTTCCTAAGTACGCGCAGCCGGTGCTTCCGCAGGCTCTGCCGCAGCGGCCTCGGGCTTCTCAAAAACCTCGCCCTTGAATATCCAGACCTTTACGCCGATCACGCCGTAGGTTGTGTGCGCCTCGGCGGTCCCGTAGTCGATGTCCGCACGCAACGTGTGCAGTGGCACACGGCCTTCCCGATACCACTCTGAACGCGCGATCTCGGCACCATTCAGTCGACCGCCTACCTTCACCTTGACGCCCTCGGCGCCGACGCGCATGGTGTTCGTAACCGCGCGTTTCATTGCACGTCGGAACATCACGCGCCGTTCCAGCTGCTGTGCAATACCCTCGGCAACCAGCTGCGCATCAAGCTCAGGCTTGCGCACCTCGCTGATATTGATGCGGACGTCCTGAATCAGCATGCCAAGCGTCTTCGACAACTCGCTGCGGAGCTTCTCAATATCCTCACCTTTCTTACCGATGACGATGCCAGGTCGCGCCGTGAAAATTGTGATGTTCACCTTGTTCGCAGGGCGCTCAATGGCTATGCGGCTAACCGACGCATCTTTAAGCTTCTTTCTGATGACTTCCCGGATCACATGGTCAGCATGGATGTACGACGGAAACGTCTTCGAATCGGCATACCATTTCGACGCCCAGTCTTTGACGATGCCAAGGCGAATACCTGTTGGATGTACTTTCTGGCCCATAATTTCTACTCGTCTCCCGGCTCATCAGCGAGGGAAGTCATAAACTCCGTGATCATCATTCGTCTGCTACCCGAATCGTAATGTGGCTGTTGCGCTTGATAATTCGTGCCCCTCGGCCCTTCGCTCGGGCGCGAAATCGGCGCAAGGTCGGCGCCTCATTGACCTCGACGGTCGCGACCTTCAGCTCGTCAATGTCCGCGCCGTGATTGTGCTCGGCGTTAGCCACGGCCGACTCGAGAACCTTCTTCACAATCCGGGCGCTCTTCTTCGGTGAAAAAGAAAGCGTGCGTAGCGCCTCGTCCACGGATCGACCACGAATGACATCCGCCATCAGCCGACATTTCTGTGGCGAAATTCGTGCGTACCTGAGTGTTGCTGCAACTTGCATGAACCCTTACTCCCTGGCCTTATTTTGTCTTGCGATCACCGGAATGACCGCGAAACGTGCGGGTCATGGCAAACTCGCCGAGCTTGTGGCCGACCATGTTCTCTGAAATAAGAACCGGCACATGTTGGCGTCCGTTATGGACCGCAATCGTCAGTCCCACCATGTCGGGAAGAACCATCGAACGACGCGACCAGGTCTTGATCGGGCGACGATCATTCGTCTTTGCTGCTTCGGCAACCTTCTTCGCCAGATGGTTATCGACGAATGGACCTTTTCTTACACTGCGTGGCATTTATGTATTCCTTAAACCTCAGTTCGCGGCTGGAAGCCGCTCCTACTTCCGCTTGCGTCGACGAACGATCATGTTGTCCGTGCGCTTGTTCGAGCGCGTCTTCGCGCCCTTGGTCGGTGTACCCCAGGGACTGACCGGATGACGGCCGCCGGAGGTACGGCCTTCACCACCACCGTGCGGGTGATCTACGGGGTTCATAGCGACACCACGAACGGTCGGTCTGACACCTCTCCAGCGACTCGCGCCAGCCTTGCCGAGTTTGCGAAGGTTGTGTTCGCCATGACCGACTTCGCCGACGGTCGCGCGACAGTCGACGTGAATCTTGCGTGTTTCGCCGGAACGCAATCGAACGGTCGCATACGCGCCCTCGCGTGCAGCCAACATCGCGGACGCTCCCGCCGACCGCACCAGCTGCCCACCTTTGCCGGGCTTCATCTCGATGTTGTGAACCGTTGTACCTACCGGTATCGCGCGTATGGGCAGGGTGTTGCCCGGCTTGATCGGCGCGTCTTCACCACTGATAACCGCCGCACCGGCGCGCACGCCCTTTGGTGCCAGGATGTATCGCCGCTCACCATCAGAATACTTGACGAGCGCCAGATGCGCGCTTCGATTCGGATCATACTCGAGTCGCTCGACAACCCCGGGAATTCCATCCTTGTTGCGCTTGAAGTCCACAATGCGGTAATGCTGCTTGTGACCACCGCCCTGGTGACGGACCGTAATCCGGCCGTTGTTGTTGCGGCCACCTTTCGACGACTTCTTCGCGAGAAGAGGCGCATACGGCTTGCCTTTGTGCAACTCCGGGGTCTTTACGGAAACGACGAATCGGCGTCCCGCGGAGGTTGGTTTGGCTTTATGCAGTGACACGACTGTACTCCTGATTACTCAGCGCCGAAGAACTCTTCAACAGAGCTCCCTTCAGCCAGCTTTACGTAGGCCTTCTTCCAGTCCGAGCGACGGCCTTTCGCCTGCCCGAAGCGCTTGGTTTTGCCTTTCACGTTGACCACCTGGACACCGTCAACTTTCACGTCAAACAACAGTTCGACTGCCTGCTTGACCTCTTTCTTGGTAGCGTCGGTACGGACTTTGAGCACGACCTGGTTCTTCTCCGCGGCAATGTGCGCCTTTTCTGAAAGGTGCGGTCCACGAATAACCGTCATCAGCCGTTCCTGGTGCAATGCCTGACTCATGACAAGCGCTCCTCAATGAGCTTCAGCGCCGGCAGGGTCACCAGGACCTTGTCGAAGCGAATCAGGACAACGGGATCCATTGATGCAACGTCGCAGATGCCGACGTTTGGCAAGTTGCGAGCGGCGAGGAAGAGCTTCTCGTCGAACGCCTCGTTCAGGATCAGAACGTTGTCGAGATTCATGCCCTTCAGCGCAGACGCCAGCAATTTCGTCTTCGGCGCTTCGAGTGACAACTCGTTGACCACGACCAGCCGATCCTGACGAACCAGTTCGGACATGATCGAGCGCAACGCGGCTCGATACATCTTCTTGTTCACTTTCTGGTCGTAGCTGCGTGGCTTCGCCGCAAATGTCCGACCGCCGCCAACCCAGATCGGGCTGCGAATCGTCCCGGCGCGCGCTCGACCCGTGCCCTTCTGGCGCCACGGCTTCGTGCCGCCGCCTCTTGCTGCTGCACGATTTTTCTGTGCTTTGGTTCCGGCGCGCGCGCCCGACAGATACGCCGTTACCGCCTGGTGCACCAGCGCTTCGTTGTAGTCAGCGCCGAAAGCCGCATCCAAAACGTCAACGGAGCCCTTGTCCTGTAGCTTGAGTTTCATCAATGCGCTCCTTATCGCTTGGCCTTCACGGCAGGGCGCACGATGACGCTGCCGCCGCGATGACCTGGGACAGCGCCCTTGATCAGTAGTAAATTGCGCTCGCTATCGACGCGCACAATTTCGAGGTTTTGTATGGTTCGCCGGACATTGCCCATCTGACCGGACATCTTCTTGCCCTTGAATACGCGGCCGGGCGTCTGGTTCTGCCCGATAGATCCGGGGGCACGATGCGCCAGCGAGTTGCCGTGCGTTGCGTCTTGCATGCTGAAGTTGTGACGCTTGACGGTGCCGGCATAACCCTTACCAATCGACGTGCCGATTACGTCAACCTTCTGGCCTTCATCGAACAATTCGACGTTCAATTCCGCGCCAATCTCGTAGTCCGCCTCATCACTGTCTGCAATGCGGAATTCGGTCAATAGGTCGCCGGCTTCTACCTTTGCCGCGGCAAAGTGGCCGGCTTCAGGCTTGGAAACCCGGGACGCTTTGCGGCTCCCCGCTGCAACCTGCAGCGCGCGATAGCCGTCCGTCTCCACGGTCTTCACCTGTGTGATTCGGTTTGGTTGTGCCTCCACTACGGTCACCGGAATCGAAGCTCCGTCATCCGTAAAGACACGCGTCATGCCACATTTGCGGCCAACAAGACCCATCGTCATCGTCAAAACCTCGCGCCGACTCCGTTTGGCCGGCGCCATTCTCAATAAAAATCGCTTCAACGGCGCAACTACTTTGGCTACGCCTTAAACGGGGACATTCTGCTTTCTTCTCTCGTCCCACCCATGACCGGAAAGGAGAAAAAAGCAGAATGTCCCCTTATTCCAGACACGCGAAAGGGCCAGCCGTCGCGGAGAGAATCTCTCGTTGCTCTGGGGCTGACCCTAAGCTCCGACCCGATCCAATGATCGGCCCGGCGGTTCCGGGATTTGCCGTGTCGCCCTCGATTTCCTGGCGACAAAAAGTGCTGCGTTCCATGCCCTGGCCGACTCCCGGTCCGGCCAAGCGCAGCGAGCCCGCTATTATACGACTCGAAACCCTTAATACAAGCGGTTTCCGGCCTTTTTTGCGGTCTTTTTTCTGGTCCCGAGAACCCAGTTAGATCAATGACTTACGTGGTCACGCGGACGGGTGAGATATCGCATACCGGAAGTAAAGCGCAGCGACAAAATCGCCGGAACGATTTTGGACGCACGAAGTGCGCCTAACGGGCCGGCAACACGATGTTGCTGGTCGACCGAGCCATTCCGGGATGCGATATGTCGGCCGGTCTCGGACGGCGACTAATTCAGCTTGATTTGGACGTCCACGCCCGCCGGCAGTTCCAGCTTCATCAGGGCATCAACGGTCTTGTCGGTCGGATCCACGATATCCATCAGGCGCTTGTGGGTACGAATCTCGTACTGGTCACGCGCATTCTTATTGACGTGCGGCGATATCAGGACCGTGAAACGCTCCTTCCGCATCGGCAATGGAATAGGACCCTTCACCGTGGCCCCCGTGCGTTTCGCCGTGTCCACGATCTCGCGCGCCGAAGTATCGATGAGCCGATGGTCGAACGCCTTTAGGCGAATACGAATGTTCTGATTAGTTGCCACTTCATTTCCTTAGTCAAAGATTGTGTCTGCAGGAACTCGCCCCAGCGGGCGAGGGTCGCGCGGTGGGCCGCGCTCCTACAGCGCATGTTCCTGCCCGGCATTGCTGCCGACATTTTCGGTTCGCCCGCGAGCGGGATGCTTGTCAGCGGATATGAAGCGCAGCGCTAGCCAGCCATTCCGGTGACATTCATGCCGTTCGTGGGCGTATAAGCTGTTATTCAATCACCTTGGCGACGACGCCGGCACCCACGGTGCGACCGCCCTCGCGGATCGCAAACCGCAGGCCGTCTTCCATCGCGATCGGCGCTATCAGGTCCACCACCATCTGCACGTTATCGCCCGGCATCACCATCTCGGTGCCCTCCGGCAGCTCCACCGCACCCGTCACGTCCGTGGTCCGGAAG
>CAMYMR010000011.1 GCA_947259285.1 uncultured Woeseiaceae bacterium
TGCCCCGGTCGCCCGTCAATACCAGCGCCCCATATTCGTCCGTGTCTGCGCCGCCGTTGGCAGCCCGGCCACCCTGGCTGACCAGACCCTCGGACGTAATGGACTTACGTGTGGTCTCTTGTTCGGCGCTGGCGCTGTTTCCTGCCAAAGCAATAGAAAACACCAGAAGTTGCAGTCCGATGACAAGCGAATTGTTTCGTCGAAAGAGTCTCATGGCCATGTCCTTTGATTGTCTACAGCTTCATTAAAAACCCACGACGCTGAATCGATGCTGAACCTGCAGGATTCTGCAAACGTCCGTTCGATTATGTTCATCTTGCGTTCAAGCAGCGGCATATCCGTTAAGCCGTGATTCAGGTTTCCGACAACGATCGCGTCATCAGAGCGATTGCCTGGCTAATGCTCGGCATCCTGGGTGGCCTGATGCTCGAGGCGATCGGTAATTGCCGACCAGGCAACTACATAACCATCGGTGATTACTTCGGGCGTAATTCCGAGATGGCTCCGCTGCACGTCGAAAAACCAACGAATAAAGCTATTACCTGCAGATCCGAAACCTCGGCGAATTTTCGGTGACCTACCAAGTATCGGCGCTATTGACGGATGTCAAGCACCTGCTCGATAAACGTCGTGAGCTTCGTGCGCGCGTAATGGATGCGCTACACAGCGAGGGGACTGAAATCGTTTCTCCATCGTTCATGAATACCCGCGCACAGGCAAAAAATAAGGTTTATCTCCCACCCACGACTAAGTCCGAACCGGCGGGCAAGGACGCAACGTCGCCGGATGCCACTGCATTCGACAAGGCCCGAGACGCGGCGCTGAAAGAACGAAAGCGGTTGTCTGTGCTTGCGGAAAAACAGAGCGCCCTGATCACTCGAACGGAACAAAGGATCACTAAAACCTGATCAGGGACTCTCGCCAGAAAAAAGGCGGGCCAATGCCCGCCTCTCATATTGCCTGATCTTGCTGCTCGTTACTAAACGTCGCCTGCAACCAGGCCAGCGATCTGCGACGGTTTTACGTGCAGCGCCTCGGCGACGTTGTCAAAGAAGTCGACCTCCAGCACGCTCACCGAGCTGTCACTGCGAAAGACGTCCGCTAGCGCCTGAACAGTTTCGGCGCGGTGAGCATCCGACATCTTTTTGTAAACGGTGCTCAGATACTTCACCAGCGTTGCTTCCGCATAGAGTTCGGCGCGCGCCGCAACACGAATATCGGCCGTGGAGAATTCCTCGCCGGTACGTTCTTTGAGAATCTCTCGAATACGGTCAACCTCGACATTCTGTATGTTGATGTCCGCGTCCGCCGCTCTGGCCAACGTCATCAACAACACTTCTTTGTAGAGTTCGTTCTCATGGTCCGCGCTTACCTCGGAGCCGCCGAAGATTTTCAATACGTTCTTGAGATCTGCGATTGCCATCTATGTTCTCGCTTTGGTTTTGTTATGTGGCTGCGGTTCAATCTTCGCAGGCAGATACCGAAGTATACACGGCATTGCGAACCAGGTTCATCAGCCGATTACGCCGGGCCGTTAATGATAACCCACAGAAAGCGCAGAATTGAAGGCGATTTTTCAGATAATTTTTCCTTGGAATCTGTTGGGTTACGAGACATACTGCGCGTGGGCTAAGCAAAGAAAAGGAGGTGATCCATGTCTAGTGGGATTTCGAAGGTATCTGGGAAACCGTTAGGTCTGACGCGGACATCGGAGCACTGTCGTACGTATTGTTGACCCTCCTTTTCGGATACAGCATCTCACGGAAAGCCGCAGCAATGCGGCTTTCTTCGTTTTTCAGGCAGTTGAGGTCTGCCCTGGCCGGTGCGCTGCGCGGTGGCTGTCGAGAACTTCCGCGAGTGCGCTAAGACAGAGGTCAATCTCCTCCGGGCTGTTGTAGTGCACGGGCCCGATTCGCACCGCCCCGCCCGTCTCGTAGATGCCCAGGGTCTTTACAACTTCGATCGCGTAGTTGTGGCCGCTCCAGACAAAGATATTCTGCCTGGCCAGTGATTCGGCGATAGCGCTGGATGCAACCGACTCATGCCTGAAAGCAACGGTCGGGACACGCCGATCCATCGCATCCGACGCGGTAATGCCCTGGATCACCACGCCGTCGAGCTGTGTGAGCCCATCAATCAGGCTTGCAGCCAGCGTCTTCTCGTAGTCGAAAAGAAAGTCCATGGCCGCATGAAGCGCCTGTCGACGACCGGAAAACTGAGGCCAGCGGCTCATATAGTCTTCCGCCATCGTTTCGCCGATGCGGGCAAAGTAATTCACGGTGGCAGCTACGCCCGCGAAGTCTTCGTAGCTTTGCGTGCCCGTCTCGAAGCAATCTGGAATATCAGCCGGCGCCGGCCGGACTTTATAAGGCTCGAGTCGCTCAAGAACTTCTCTGCGACCCCAGAGAACTCCCTGGTGCGGCCCGAAAAACTTGTACGACGAGCAGACCAAAAAGTCGCAGCCAATGGCTTGAACGTCGGTCGCCAGGTGAGGTGCCGACTGCACCGCATCGATATACGTGATTACGCCAGCATCGCGAGCTTTGGCGCAGATCGATGCGACGTCATTGATCGTACCTGTCAGGTTGCTCGCACCACCGACGCACAGGAGGCGTGTCCTGTCGGTGAGCAAGCCGTCGAGATCGTCGAGGTCGAACTCAAAGGTTTCCCTGTTAAAGGGCAACCACTTGACCACCAGATCAAGGTCCCGAGCCACCAATGCCCACGGCCAGATATTTGCGTCATGATCCATCCGCGACAATACAATTTCATCGCCAGGCTTGAACAGACGGCCCAGAGAACGCGACAAGTGCAGCGTAATCGTCGTCATGTTGTTGCCAAAGATAATCTCATCCGGCGACGGCGCGTTCAGAAAGTCGGCCATCGCCGCGCGTGCCGAGTCGACCACGAGACCCGCATCCACCGACGACGCGAAATAGCCTCCCAGGTTGGCATTCGTCGCCAGCAGACAGTCCGACATCGCTTCAGCAACACTGGCTGGAACCTGGGTCCCCGCAGGATTATCGAAGTAGATTCGCGGCACTCCGCCGTCTTCGATCGAGAGCGCAGGAAACTGCGATCGGATCGCTTCAAGATCGAATAGCATCGGTTATTCCTGTGGTTTCCCGCCCCACTTCTCGCGGTGGGCGTCTTCTGCGCGCTGTCGTACCTTGGAGTGCCGACGCGTCAGCAGCAGTGAATTCGGATCACAGACCTCGGCCTTGATGATTCCGAGATCGCAGGCGGCGTCAAACAGGCTCGGGTACCAACGCTCCCAGTTGGGTAGCAACGATTCCACTTGGTCGCGAAGAGACATGTCCGGAATGTAACCGAGCGCTCCGGCTATGACAAACGAAAGCTACTCTTCCAGAGTCCGCAGCCCGAGTAGAATAGCTGCAAGTAACATCGCTCCGAGTACGATTGTTGGCAATTGTGTTGTTGGCAACTGTGGAACGAACTTTGTCGCCGAACCGATCAACTCCGGTGGAAGCAACGCGGACAGGTTGGCAACGGCCATGACGAAACCGGTCAGCGGCTTAATGGCGACCGCGCCACCAATGAGCGCCGCCAACGGAATCGCGAGGCGTCTCAGCCAAAGTCGGCGACGGACCCGCCGGACTACGGACACGCTGAAGCCGTCATCGGCAATAGGAGCCGACTCAAACATCGACTCGAGCAGCCGATCCTCTTCGTCTTTGATTCTGTCAACCATGTTGATGATCTTTGATATCAAAACTTGTCCTGATCTTCTGTTTACCACGATATATAACGGATTTCACGCTGCCAACCGGCATCGAAGTCGCGTCGCTGATTTCCCGATGCGAAAGACCGCAAGCGTAGGACATAATCATGATGGCACGCTCTTCGTCATCAAGCACCGCCAGCAGTTTGTCGAGGTCCGTTACTTCATCCGAAGGAGCCGTGTAATGCCGTGATTCCGTTTCCATGGCATGTCCCATTTGCTCGAGTATTTCCGAATATCGTTTCGACCTTCGTCTGGATTGCAGGAAAGTCGTGTAAGCAACTTTCAGAAGCCAGCCGATAAACGAACCGCGGCCTGCAAAGGTGTGAATCTTGTCCCAGGCATGCATGAAGCAGTCCTGCGCCAGGTCATCCGCCGTTACAAGATCGCCTGTTAGTTTGCGCAGGAAGTTTCGCACCTGCGACTGGTGGCGTCGCACCAGCTCGCCGAAAGCGGAACTATCCTGTGCCGATACGACGCGTGCGACAAGCTCATGGTCTTCACCCCAGGTCAACGAAACGTACCCTGTGCCTAATCGCGGTCGGTAAATCTATGCAAGATCATATAGGCGATTCCGATCGCGAACGGCAATGCGGCGCCTGCCAGCAACCCGCGAAGCGCGTCTTCGTCAGGCACAGCGAATCCGATCAGTACCAGGCCGCCCGCCAGGGCCAGCCAGATCACGCCCAGGCGCAAGTCTTTATCCCTGGACGGTTTAGGATGCCCGAGGCGGTCGATCACCTCCGGCGTCAATTCCTGTCCCTTTTCCAGCGCCATGCGGAATGTCTGTTGCATCTCACGGCGTGCCCGGTATCGAAACCAGAAAAAGATGCTGATGACGACGGTCAGCCCAAGAAACATCGAGATCGGTACCCATTCAACATTTTCCACTTTATAGCTCCATAAGTTGGTGTTTAGGTTGTGTTCGACATGTAGATGCGTGTCGTACTAGCTTTGGATGCAGCAAGTTAAGTTGATGTTTTTATTTATATTATTATGGCAGGCAGTGCTCCGTTGCACGCTTCAGGCGCTTGCTTCAAATATCAAATCTAGATAACCCGGAACGCCGGCAAATTGACGAGCCGTGACCTCTCACGTTATCAGGCAGTCGTTGCTTACCGCCAGGATCGTGAGGACGAACCCTGGCGGAATCGAATCCGGGGCTAGCGCGCTTTCCAGGCCTCGATAAGCTCGGCTTCGCGGTCCGCATCAAGTCCCGCACGCAGCTTGCCGGTGCGCTCGGCCGGCAGCGTATCCCACCAGCTCAAGATGTCGCGCAGCGTTTCGCGCGCTGGCCTGTTCCGCAGGCCGGCTCCCAGCGCACGCTCAGCGCTAAAGCCCCCGCTGCTGGCCTGCGGCCCCGTGGACGGGTGCCAGATCGGCAAATCGCGTCCACCGATCAGCCCTTGCTCGTACGCGAAGGCCTCACTGATCCAGACCGGGTCGACAGCCGCTGCCGTCAACGCCGCGCAGTCGCCAAAAAGCATGCCCATCGTGTAGGCCCCGGCCGGATTCGTCATGTTATAGGTGCCAGAAATATCGTGTTCCAGACAGTCGCCAACGAAGTTCGCCAGGTCCCGGACATCGATAAACTGGATTGTGTGCCCTGGCGTGCCTGGCCAGATCATCGCTCCGCCCTTACGCGTGCGGATTGGCCAGTAGGAAAAACGGTCCGTGTGATCGCCGGGACCTGCGATGTAATTCGGTCGCAGTATCGTAAGCCGCTCATCGCCGATTTCAGCGGCTGCTCGCTTTTCACACAGCACCTTGAGCGCGCCGTAGGTCTCACCAGTTACCTCTTCGATGCTTTCGTCGGCGATGGTCGCGAGCGGCGAGTCTTCGTCATTCCTTATCGAAAAATCGGCGTAAACCGACAGCGTTGAAACGAACAGATAGCGTTTCGTATTTTTTGCCAGCAACCGCGCCGAGTCCTGGACGTGCCGCGGAACATAGCCCGAATTGTCGACGACGGCGTCCCAGCGGCGACCCTCGAGCCCCTGCAGCCCGCCGTCGCGATCCCCTATTATGGTCTCGAGGTCCGGGAACAGACCTCTGTTGGATCGACCGCGGTTAAACAGAGTGACGGAGTGACCCCGTCGCAGCAATTCGCGAACCATGTGCGGGCCAATGAAGCCCGTTCCACCGAGCACCAGCACGCTGAGGGCACGATGCGCCTTCTTGTCGTCGGCTGCCTGCCCCGCTTCCGAGAACCCGGCCGTCATCGCGGCTCCCGCCAGCACGCTGGATTTGATGAACTGACGTCTGCTGTTTTTCATTCTTGAAACCTTGTCGCAACGCTCGTTAGCGGTAGCGGTTCTGGATCTTCTTGAGCTCTTCCTTGCCAGGATTCAGTTCATCGAGCGGTATCTTGGACAGCGGCGTATCGGAATTGCCCATGAGCTCGTGCATTTCTTCTCGTGCCTCATTGACGTACAAGAGGCCGGTCGTGATCTCGCCAGCATTGAAGCGCTCACGAAGGTACTTGAATGCTGCCGCCCTGCTGGTCGGATCGTAGCCGCCGTCCACCTTGCGCAGAATTATGGTGTCGCCGCCGTGCAAGTGGATCGGCATCGCCTCACCTTCCGCATACGATGCCTTGATTTCTTCGGACGGATGAATGTAATCCACGTTGACGACGTGATTATAGAACTGCCGTGTGTGCGCGTAACTCTTGGTCGAACCTTCATGATCATTGAACGTGACGCACGGGCTGATCACGTCGACAAGCGAGAAACCGCTGTGCAAGAGGGCGCCCTTCAGAAGGGGTACCAGCTGCTCCTTGTCGCCTGAGAAGCTTCGAGCGATATACGTTGCGCCGAGGCTCAGCGCGGTACTCACCGGATCGATCGGCTCCTGCTGGTTAGGCATGCCTTTCTTCGGCAATGAGCCAATATCAGCAGACGCAGAAAACTGGCCTTTGGTCAGGCCATATACGCCGTTGTTTTCGATGACGTAACACATATTCAGGTTACGCCGGATTGCATGCACGAACTGGCCGACGCCTATCGACAATGAATCGCCGTCGCCGGAGACGCCGATATACATCAGATCACGATTGGCTGCGTTCGCGCCCGTCGTTACCGACGGCATGCGCCCGTGAACAGAATTGAAGCCGTGGGCCTGACTGACGAAATACGCCGGTGTCTTCGACGAACACCCGATACCGCTCATCTTCGCCAGCATGTGTGGTTCGATATCAAGCTCGAAAACCGCCTGAATGAGCGCAGCCGTCACCGAATCATGTCCACATCCCGCGCAAAGGGTCGACACCACGCCTTCGTAGTCCCTGGACGTCAATCCAAGTTTATTCTTTGGCAGACCGGGATGTGAGACTTTGGGTTTGGCTATGAAGGTCACGATCGAAAACTCCGGTCAGGCCGCGCGCCCTTTGGCGATTTCAGCGAGCACACCTTCAACAACGAACCCGGCGTGGATGGGCATCCCGTTGTAATGCAACAAGGAAACCAGCTTGTTCTGGTCCGCATCGATATCGTTGATCAGCAAAGTGCGAAGCTGAGCATCGCGATTCTGCTCAACGACATAAACGACATCGTGCTTTTCAATGAAATCACGCACCGCGTCAGTGAACGGAAAAGCCTTGACGCGACAATAATTGAGCCCGACATTCTGCGCCTCGAGTCGGTCAAGCGCCTCTTTGCAGGCACCGTCGCCACTGCCGAGCGTCAGGATCGCTGCTTTGTTGAAGGCCGAATACCGAATCTCTGCTTCCGGAACCAGCGTCCGGGTCGTTTCCCATTTCACGAGTAATCGATCAACAACGTCCTGATAGTCATCGGAATTCTCCGTGTAAGCGCCCAGTTTCGTGTGCCCCGATCCGCGGGTGAAATACGCGCCCTTCGGATGCACGCCTGGCAGCGTGCGATACGGAATGCCGTCACCATCAACGTCGAGGTAGCGGTAAAACTGTTCCATCTTTTCGAGCTCTTCGGCATCGAGTACTTTACCGCGATCCGGAACATAGTCATCGTTCCATTCGAGCTCCGGCACCATCCAGTCGTTCATACCGATATCGAGATCCGACAGCACCATGATCGGCGTCTGCAGGCGTTCCGCCAGATCAAATGCCTGCACCGCCATATCGAAACACTCGGCCGGATCGCCGGGAAATAACAGGACGTGCATTGTGTCGCCGTGAGACGCATACGCGCAGCTGACGATGTCGCACTGCTGCGTGCGCGTCGGCATACCTGTCGAAGGACCCGTTCGCTGCACATTGAATATTACGGCCGGAATTTCGGCGTAATACGCAAAACCGATGAATTCACTCATGAGCGATATGCCGGGACCACTGGTAGGCGTAAATGAGCGAGCGCCCATCCAGTTGGCGCCCAGAACCATACCAATCGCCGCCAGCTCATCTTCCGCCTGAATAATGCAGTAGGTTCGTTTGTCCGTTTCAGGTTCGTGTCGGTACATCAGGCAAAAATCACGAAAGGCGTCCATCAACGACGTCGAAGGCGTAATTGGATACCAGGCCCCGACGGTTGCGCCAGCGTACACGCAGCCGAGACCGGCGGCAGTATTACCGTCTATAACGATGTGCCCTTCGGTGGCGTCCATTTTCTCGACCCGCATCGGCAACGGACAGGAATAATGCTCCATCGCATAGTCGTAACCCAGGCGTATCGCCTCCATGTTGGAGACGATCAGCTTTTGTTTTGCCGCGTAGGTCTCTTCGATCAGGCTCGTGATGATATCGAGGTCAATGTCAAGCAACGCAGCAATAGCGCCTACGTACGCGATATTCTTCATCAGGATTCGGGCGCGCGCTCCGTCGAAGTGCTCGTTGCACATTCTCGAAAACGGTATGCCCATGACCATAATGTCGTCTCGATCCAGCTGCCTGCTGCGCGGCCAGGTCGAGTCGTAGATTAGCCAGCCACCTGTCGCGACGTCGGCCAGGTCTTTCGCGTAGGTCTGGGCGTTCATCGCCACCATGACATCGACGCGATTCGAGCGCGACTGGTAGCCATCCCCCGTCACGCGGATCTCGTACCAGGTCGGCAGGCCCTGAATGTTTGACGGGAAATAATTCTTGCCAACGACCGGCACGCCCATCCGAAAGATCGACTTTCGCAACAAGCCGTTCGCACTTGCGGACCCCGTGCCGTTTACGGTACCGATCTTGATAACAACGTCATTTACGGTTGCCACGAGTAATCCTTTACTTGACCGCAATTCCCGCGGCGACCTTCGGCGGGTCTAGCGGTGATTCATCCGCAGCGTAGGGCACCAGGATGGTCGATTTCTGCATGTCCCACGCGCCGGTCGGACAGCGCTCGGCACAGAGACCGCAGTGCACGCATAAATCCTCGTCTTTGACCATCACGCGCCCTGTGTGCGGCAGGTCCGCGGAAACGTACAGCGCCTGTTCCCGGTTTTCCGCCGGCGCCGACAGCCGGGTTCGCAGGTCGTCCTCATCGCCGTTTTCCGTAATCGTGAGGCAATTCACCGGACAGATATCGATGCATGCATCACATTCAATACACAGGTTCGCGCTAAATGCAGTCTGGATATCACAATTGAGACACCGCTCAACCTCTTCGATGGTCTGCTCCGCCGTGAAGCCGAGCTCGACTTCGATATTCAGCTTCTTGAAACGCTTCTTTAGGTCGACGTGAGGCATCAATCGCCTTGATGCCGGGTTGTAGTCGTTGGAATAGCTCCATTCGTGCATACCCATTTTCTGGGATGCCAGGTTCAGTCCCATGGGCAAACGATCTTCGATATCTTCGCCCTGGCAATATTTGTGTATTGAAATAGCCGCCTGATGACCGTGTTCGACCGCCCAGATAATATTTTTCGGGCCGAACGCCGAATCGCCCCCGAAAAAAACGCCCTCCCGGCCGCTCATCATCGTGGTCTCGTCAACGACCGGGCATTCCCACTTATCAAACTGGATACCGAGATCGCGCTCGATCCAGGGAAATGCATTGTCCTGGCCGATAGCCAACACGACATCGTCGCAGGGAATGATCTTCTCGCCGGTAACCCGCCCTCGGTCAATCTGCCCCTGCTCGTCAATCTGGTACTTCATCAACTCGAACTTCATGCCCACCAGCTTGTCGTTCTCGTAGACGAATTCCTTGGGCGAATGGTTTACCAGGATCTCGACCTGTTCTTCCTCCGCGTCCTCCAGCTCCCAGTCCGACGCCTTGAAGAACCCGCGAGGCTTGCGTGCCATCACCTTGACGTCCCTGGCGCCAAGTCGGAGCGACGTGCGGCAGCAGTCCATCGCCGTATTGCCGACACCAATGATGAGTACGCGCTCGCCGATCGTATCGATATGCTCGAAGGCAACCGACTCGAGCCATTCGATGCCAATGTGAATGCGATCCGAATCGTAGCGGCCGGGAATCTCGAGGTTCTTGCCGCGCGGCGCGCCGGTGCCCACGAAGACGGCATCGTAGTTTTCCTTCAGCAGTTCCTCGAGACTCTCTATCGGATGATTCAGCTTGAGGTCTACACCCATATCAAGGATATAGCCGATTTCCTCGTCAAGAACTTTCGGTGGTAGCCGGAACCTCGGAATATTGGTCCGCATCAGGCCGCCGGTGGCATTGAGAGCCTCAAATATGGTCACATCGTAACCAAGCGGGCGCAGATCGTTCGCCACGGTAAGCGAGGCGCAGCCTGCGCCGATCAGTGCAACGCGCTTGCCATTGTTCTGCGACGGCGGCTTGGGCAGGCGATCCGTGATGTCGTCACGATGATCGGCGGCTACGCGCTTCAGACGACAAATCGCGACCGGCTTGTCCTCAACTCGGCCGCGGCGACAGGCCGGCTCACAGGGTCGATCACACACTCTACCGAGGATCCCCGGAAACACATTCGACCTGCGGTTTTCCATGTACGCGTCGCTGAATTGCCCCTGGGCAATCATGCGAATGTACGCGGGAACGTCGGTATGGGCGGGACATCCCCACTGACAGTCAACGACTTTGTGAAAATAATCGGGATTGGCGGTGTCTGTTGGCTTCATTCCGATAATTAACCGGCGCAGTCCCTCTTGTCCGGCACTTCGTTGGGTCCCTTAAGGGGCGCTAGCATAACGGGATCGGGGGGAAAGTAAACAGTTTGTGCGCGTCCTATCGTGCTCGCTCAAATTCAAGGCGTCGGCCCGCGATAGCTCCTGTAAGAACACCGTCCCCGTATACGACTTCACCGTTGATGATCGTTGTATCAATGGATGCCGAGAACTCGTGCCCTTCGAACGGGGACCACTGACATTTGCAGAGCAGGTTGCTTTCACTCACCTTGTATGGCGCGGCAGGATCGACGATCACCAGATCGGCGAACCAGCCTTCACGTACGTAGCCACGATCCTTCACGCCAAACAGGTCCGAGGGTGCGTGACTCACTCGATCAACCAGCAGCTCTACGCTGATCTCACCCTGCGCTACCAGGTCAAACAAGGTCAGCATTGCATGCTGCACTAGCGGCAGACCCGCGGGGGCCTTGAAATAAGTCGCGGACTTTTCCTGAACGGTATGCGGCGCGTGATCGGTCGCTATGATATCGATTCGTCCTTCGTTCAGTGCGGCCAGCAAGGCCTTCCTGTCCTCCGCACTCTTTATTGCCGGATTGCACTTGATCCGGGTCCCGAGTTCCTCGTAACGGGTTTCGTCGAACCAAAGATGGTGGACGCACACCTCCGCGGTGATTCGTTTCTCCGAACGATGTGCCGATGAAAACAGCGGCATCTCGATCGCGGTCGTCAGATGCAGGATATGCAGCAGCGCATCGTGACGGCGTGCAAGATCGACGGCCATGCTGGATGACATCAGGCAGGCCTCTGCCGATCGGATCCTGGGATGTTCGCTGAGCGGCACGTCTTCGCCGAAGCGCTCGCGCGCTCGTCTCTCGTTATCCCAGATGGTTGGCGAATGCTCGCAATGCGTCACAACCATGATCGGCGAATGCTCGAACAGGCTGTCTAGGACCTCTGGATCATCGACAAGCATGTCGCCCGTCGACGCCCCCATGAACGCTTTTACGCCGCAGGCCTCACCGACTTCGAGCGCCTTGACCTCCTCGATATTGCCGTTGGTGGCGCCGAGGTAAAAGCCGTAGTTCGCAGTGCAACGATTGGCCGCAACAGCGTATTTGTCGCGCAGCGCGTCCCGCGTGGTTGTTTGCGGGTTGACATTCGGCATGTCCATGAAGCTTGTAATTCCGCCCGCTGCCGCGGCGGCTGATTCGGTCTCGAGGTCTCCCTTATGCGTCATGCCTGGTTCGCGAAAGTGCACCTGGTCGTCGATCATCCCGGGCAACAGATACTTGCCCGCCGCATCGACCAGCTCGGCTCCCCGTGGCAACGACAGGCCCGACTCGATCCTGCCAATCCTGTCACCGTCGATCAGCACATCCACGTCGCGGACCTGTCCCTCGTTAACGAGCCGGGCGTTCGTTATAAGAAGCTTGCTCAAAAAAGAATCCTTCAGTCGGGAAAAATGCACCGAATCCACGGTCACTTGCCTGCATTATGAAAGGGTCAGGCATTGATTACCATGCCGCTCTTCTTTGCGGACAGCCGTCGGGTGTGCGATAACCCGAGAATTGTATACAGCCACTGGTACCCATGAGCCCTGACGACTACCTTGATCTGATTCGGACAGCGAAGGTCTACGACGTTGCGCAGAAGTCGCCGCTGGAGCCGGCCGTTAGTCTGTCGCGCCGTCTCGATAACCGAATTCTGATGAAACGCGAGGACCTCCAGCCTGTGTTCTCGTTCAAGCTGCGTGGCGCCTATAACAGGATTGCGACGCTGGAAACCGGGGAGCTGCAGCGCGGCGTGATTTGCAGCTCGGCCGGCAATCATGCGCAGGGGGTCGCGCTGGCTGCGAGAGAGCTCGGCGTTCGCGCGGTGATCGTGATGCCGGTGACAACGGCGAAGATCAAGACGGACGCCGTTCGCGCACTCGGGGGCGAAGTGGTTCTCCATGGAGATGCCTACGACGACGCCTATGCCCGGGCGATTGAACTGTCCGAACAAGAGGGCATGGTCTTCATCCATCCTTTCGACGATCCGTATGTCATTGCAGGGCAAGGTACGATCGGAGTCGAGATCCTGGAACAGGCGCAACACGACATTGACGCTATCTTTGTGCCGATTGGTGGCGGCGGACTGATCGCCGGAATCGCCGCCTACGTCAAGCAGCAGCGCTCAGACATTCGCATCATTGGCGTGGAGCCGGAGGACTCCGCCGCGATGAAGCTTTCCCTGGACGCGGGCGAACCGGTAACGCTTGATCACGTCGGTATATTCGCAGATGGCGTAGCCGTGCGGCGCGTCGGTGACGAGACCTTCCGCCTGTGCCAGGCGTTCGTCGACGAAGTTATTACGGTCGGTACGGACCAGATTTGTGCCGGCATCCGCGACATTTTCGAAGACACCCGTTCGATCGTGGAGCCCGCCGGCGGTCTCAGCGTTGCGGGCGTCAAGAAATACGTCGCGGAGCGCGGCGTTACCGGCCAGACGCTGGTGACCATCAACTGCGGCGCCAACGTCAACTTCGACCGGCTTCGGCATATCGCGGAACGTGCCGCTGTGGGTGAACAAACCGAGATGCTCCTCGCGGCGGAGATTCCCGAAGAACCCGGTAGCTTTCGGCGCTTCTGCGAGACCATCGGTCGACGCGGAATCACCGAATTCAACTACCGGTATGCGGACGAAAAGAAGGCGCATATCTTCGTCGGCGTTCAGCTCAGCAACGGCATCACGGAGCGCCAGTTGCTGATTGAACGGCTGCGTGCCGCCGGATTCCCCGTTGAAGACCTGAGCGATAACGAGATGGCGAAGCTGCATGTTCGACACATGGTGGGCGGACGTTCCCCGGCGGTCAGCAACGAGCGACTGTTCCGTTTTGAATTTCCGGAACGGCCCGGGGCGTTGCTGGACTTTCTCAACGCGATTGGCACCGAATGGAACATAAGCCTGTTTCATTACCGGAATCACGGCTCCGACTATGGGCGTATTCTGGCCGGCATCGACGTGCCACAGGAAGAGACGGCTGACCTGGAGGCACACCTGGCTGAGCTCGGCTATCCGCATTGGGAAGAAAGCGACAATCCAGCGTACACGATATTCCTGTCCTGACGACCCACTCCGGCAAAAGCCTGCCTGCAACTATTTCCACGCCTCACGCATCTAACGGCTACAGATAAGAATTACCGGGCCGCTGGCCGGGGAGCCACAATGAAATTGAAGACCCCGACCCTCTTCTTATGGGTTGCTCTGATCGCGGGTGCCGCGATTGCGGGCGAACAACGACAGACTCGGATAGAGCTTGTAGTCGAAGATAACACGACGGCTGCCCAGCCAATTCTTTTCGACGATGACGATGCGCGAACGGATCTGCATAGCGCTACAGGCTTGCGGTCAGAATAACGAGGTGTGCTTTATCGATAGCGGTGAATTCAGTCTTGATACGGATAGCGCGCTTTATAGCGATCGCGGGGTCCGCATCATCGGGCGAAAGACTACCGTAACAAACCAGATACCCCTTATGCGGTTTGTTTCGTAGCGACTGGCGGTGGCGTTATGCCACCGCCTTTTTTTCACCACATCTCTCGCATGCGTGCATTGACGTCGATGCGGGTGTTCGACTTGGGACTGAGTCGACCTGGTTCGGGCACCGGACTGCCGTGGAATGCCTTCTCCATCGTGGCAAGCAGCTTGTCCGACATGAAGCGGCTACGCGATCCATAAACATGCTTGTCGCCGTCACGTCGCTGCTGAGTAACGTGATAGCGCAGTGGCGCAAGCAGCGATAGTGACTGCTTGGCTCGGGTCATCGCCACGTAAAGAAGGCGCCGCTCTTCGTCGATCATCGCGGGCTTGCCCGTTGCAAACTCGGACGGGAAATTACCGTCCGATACGTTCAGTATGAAAACCGACTGCCACTCCTGGCCCTTTGCCGAATGTACGGTGGACAGGATCAGGTAATCCTCGTCCAACAGCGGATCACCCGCCAGGTCGCCCGCGGCGCTCGGCGGATCCAAAGTGAGCTCCGTCAGGAAACGCTCGCGGGTCGGGTAACGACCAGAGATCTGTTCAAGCTGTTCCAGATCGGCTTCTCGGGTGTCGAGCCCGTCGTAGATGCGCTCCAGGTGTGGCTGGTACCAACGCCGCACCTGGGTTAGCTGCGCCTGCCACCCGCGGTCGCCCAGTTCTGCTGTTGCAAGTCCTTCCATCAGGCTGCAGAAGGCCGGCCATTCTTTGGCTGCCGCCGCCGGCGGGCGGCACTCGCGTAACGAGGAAAAGAGGTGATCTGCGGCCGCCAATTGCTCGAAACAACGCGACGCGTTCGCCGGCCCCATGCCCGGTAGCAATTTCAACACGCGAAACGCCGCGACCTCATTCCTGGGATTCTCAGCCCACTTCAGGACCGACAGCAGATCTTTGACGTGCGCGGCCTCCAGGAATTTCAATCCACCATACTTCACATACGGGATATTGCGACGCACGAGTTCGAGCTCCAGTCGATCGCTATGGTGCGATCCCCGAAACAGGACGGCCTGTTCTTTAAGCGCTATGCCGCGCTCACGATTGCTGAGTATCTCGGTAACGACATACTCGGCTTCCGCGTCGCCGTCTTCGACAGTAACGTACAGTGGTTTGCCACCGTCGGCACGATCCGAGAACAGGTTCTTTCGATACTGCCGGTCACTTTCTGCGATCAGGCAGTTCGCGCTATCCAGTATCGGTTGCGTCGAGCGGTAGTTTTGCTCGAGCGTGATGACCTGCGCTGACGGCATGTACTGATCGGGAAAACCGAGGATGTTTTCGACTTCGGCCGCCCTGAACGAATAGATCGACTGTGCGTCATCGCCGACCACGGTAACCCCGTCGCCGCCCGGCTTGAGCGCGTTTATGATTTCCGCCTGCACCCGATTCGTGTCCTGGTATTCGTCGACCAGGATATGGTCAAACCACGAACCGATTTCGTCCGCGAATTCCTTTTCTGCTACGAGATGACGCCAATATAACAAGAGGTCGTCATAATCCAGCGCCTGGCTATGCTGCTTCCGCACAACATAGTGCCTGAATAATTCGCCAAGCTCGTCGACCCAGTCACTGCACCAGGGGTACGTTTCATCCAGCGTCTCTGCCAGCGTTTTTTCCGTGTTCACGCAGCGCGAGTAGATCGCAAGACAGGTGTCCTTCTTGGGGAATCGACGTGCAGCCCGCGTCAACTTCTGCTCGTGACGCACGACGTCCATGATGTCGGCCGCATCCCCACGATCCAGCACGGAGAAACCGGGATCCAGTCCGAGGTTGTGGGCATAGCGACGCAGCAGCCGGTTCGCCACCGAATGAAATGTCCCGGACCAGGGGAGTCCACCGGACGGCAGCGGGGGCGCTTGTTTTTCCAATGCGGGTGCGCGAACGATCGATTCGACGCGGCGCGTCATCTCCTCTGCCGCCCGTCGCGTGAATGTGAGCAACAAAAGCCTCTCGACGCTGACCCCCGACATCAGCAGGTAAGCCACCCGGTGCGCCAGCGTCATGGTCTTGCCGGTGCCAGCGCCGGCAATAACCAGCAGCGGGCCCGCGCATATGCCTTGATCGGCACTGACTTCGCCGTATTCCGCCGCAAGTCGCTGCGACGCGTTGAGGATATCCATCGGGTCTTTCTGCTGCAGGGCTTGCTGCACGTTTGCCTCCGCAAAAGTCTGTATTTTTATACAGTACTGGATGCATTTACAAGGTCGGCAGCAGGAATTCCTCGATTGCAGATGCCAGGGCACCGGGCACCTCGAAGTGCAGCATGTGGCCCCCGCCGTCGATGACGACCTGCCTGTCGCTCGGAAACGAGCGAGGCGTTGCGTCGCGGAAATAGCGCATGAAACGGCTCTCGCTGCCCAGGATCATCAGCACTTCACCCGTGATGGCACGCCAGCACGCCTCTGCCTCGGCGCGACGGTAGAGCACCGGATTCGGCAACTTGTGGCGCGGATCGGCACGCAATCGCGCAACGCCGTCGGACCCCTCTGTCGCCCATTCGTTGGCCACAAAGGTAGATTCGGCGATTCCCATGATCGGATGCCGCTTCATGATGCGACTGGCCAGCGCGCTCAGGTCGGCGTATTCCGAGAACTGCTGCTCTTCATTCATTGCTTCAATCCAGGCGCGATATCGCGCCGGCGCATCATCCGGGTTTGAGTCTTCGAGCCCAAACCCTTCGATGTTGACGAACGACTGCACCCGCTCCGGCATTGTCCCTGCGTACAATGCGCCGATATTGGCGCCCATGCTGTGGCCAACAAGCCGAATCGGATCATCTGGCGAGATTTCTGCCAGCAACGCGTGCAGATCGGCAAGATAGTCGGGGAACCAGTAGCTACCGCATGCCGCGGCGGAGCGGCCAAAGCCGCGCCAGTCCAGCGCGACCACACGCCACTCGGCGCTTAATGCATCGACGACGAATTGAAACGTTGCGCCGGTATCGCCCCAGCCGTGCAGGTAGACGAGCAAGGGCGCGGCCGGGTTCCCCCACTCGTAGATACAATGATCGATGCCTCGGACAGACATCCGTTGCTCATTACGTGGCACTCTCGGCTGGTAAACTTCGTCGACTGGCATACTTCAATACTTGCACAACTTTGCCGCTCGATGCATCGGCCGCGATGATCGGATATCCATTAGCATTACGCTTTTCGTCGTCATGTCGTGTATAAACAGGCTCAATAAACCCAACCTGTAGTTCGACCCACCTGACCATAGCCTTAATGACCTTCGAAATCGCACTGGTCCTTGGAATCCTGGCAATTTCGCTGGTCCTCTTTATCAGTGAAGTGGTTCGCATGGACCTGGTCGCGCTGCTGGTCCTGGGCGCGCTCGCCGTGACGGGCCTCGTTGATTCTTCGCAGGCGTTCGCCGGCTTCAGCAACAGCGCCGTAATCACCGTCTGGGCCATGTTTATCCTGAGCGAGGGCCTGACCCGCACCGGTATCGCCGACATCATCGGGCGACAGGTCATGCGTATCGGCGGAAAGCGCGAGGTTCCGATGATCCTCGTAATCATGGTCACCGGCGCGGTTCTCTCGGCTTTCATGAACAACATCGGCGTGGCCGCGCTCATGCTGCCGGTTGTTGTAGGCGTTGCGCGTCGTACGCGTATCCCCGCGTCGCGGCTACTGATGCCGCTCGCGTATTCCACGTTGCTGGGCGGCCTCATGACGCTCATCGGCACGCCGCCAAACCTGCTGATCAGCGAATCCATGGCGCTGAACGGACTCCGGCCGTTCGAACTCTTTGATTTTACGCCATTAGGCGGAGCCGTCATGCTGATCGGCGTGCTGTTCGTCGCACTCGCCGGACGATTCCTGTTGCCGACGACCCGCGGCGAACGCGACAAACACGTCAGTCAGCGCAGCCTGCGGGCACGGTACAAGTTGCAGGAACGCACGTTCATGCTGCGCGTTCCGCGAGATTCCATACTGGTAGGCAAGTCGCTGGCAGACAGCCGTATCGGGGCATCGACGGGCCTGATTATTCTCTCCCTGCATCGAGGCGGCCGCAGCGACACATTGCCGAGTCGGCAGACGATCATTCAGGGTGGGGACGGCATTCTCGTCCAGGGACGCCTCGATCAGTTTCGCGAGCTGCGGCGCTGGAGCGATCTCGTCATCGAACGTGAAGCGCCGGTCCTGAAGTCGATGGTCGCCTCCAAAGTCGTCTATGCGTCGGTGACGCTGGCGGAAGGATCGCCGGTCGTTTCGGAGCTGGTGCGACACGCCGCATTTCGATCCCGGTTCGACGTTGCCGTCGTCGGCATATTGCGACGCGACGGCTATCGCCTGACCAACCTCGCCTATGTGCCGCTGCGGGCGAACGACAAAGTGATGGTGCAGGGCGAAATAGAGGCGATCGAGCAACTGGACAAGTTCCCCGACTTCACCAACGTCGAAGTCTTCACACCGGAACAGCTCGCCGAAAAATACCATGCCGATGAACGCATGTTCGTCGTCAGGCTGCCGAAGCACAGCGGACTCGTCGACGAAACGCTGGGTAAGAGCCGCCTCGCGGACGTCTTCGACTTCCGAGTCCTTGCCGTGTTCCGCGATGGCGAGCTCAACGTGATGCCGCGCGGCGATGAGGTCCTTTCGGGGGGCGATCTGCTCCTTATCGAGGGGCAGCACAGTGACCTCGACGTTCTGCGCGGCCTGCAAGAACTGGAAATCGACACTAAGGTACCGGCAAATGTGTCCGCCTTCGAATCAGAGCGCCTGACGCTGATGGACGCGACGCTGGACCCCCGCAGTAGCCTTGCGGGCAGATCAGTTGGCGAGCTCAATTTCCGGGAGCGTTATGGCATCGAGCTGGCGGGAATTTGGCGCGAGGGCGAAACCATTGGGACGGATCTCGCCGATGAACGTCTCCAGGTGGGCGACGCGCTGCTGCTGCTGGGCCCTCGCGACCGACTGCAGCTGCTGTCGTCCGACCCCGATTTCCTGATTCTCACGCCGCTAGGGCAGGAACCGCCCGATACACGACGCGCCCCGCTTGCAGCAGCGATAATGCTAGGCGTGGTAGTCACCGTGATGCTCGGCTATGCGCCCATCTCGATTTCGGCGGTCATCGGCGGAACAATCATGGTGCTTACGGGATGCCTGAACATGGAGCAGGCCTATCGCGCAATCGACTGGCGGGCGATTTTCCTGATCGCCGGCATGCTTCCTCTGGGCACGGCGATGCAGGATACGGGAGCGGCCACCTACCTGGCGGACCAGGTCATGCAGCTGCTTGGCGATGCCGGTCCGTGGCCGGTGATCATGGGCCTTTATATCCTCACAGCGATGGCGACGATGATTATCCCGACCGCCGCCCTGGTTGTACTGATGTCTCCTATCGTCCTGTCCGCAATGTCCGATATGGGGCTGGCACCAGAAACAGCAATGATGGCGGTTGCGATGGCGGCGTCCGCCAGTTTCACGAGCCCTATCTCGCACCCGGCTAACATTCTTGTCATGGGTCCAGGCGGCTACCGGTTCGTCGATTACCTGAAAGTCGGTGTGCCATTAACGATCGTGGTCTTCATAACGGTCATGGTCTTGTTGCCAATAATGTGGCCACTGACCCCTGCGGTTTAGTGCCCCGGTGGAATAAAACAATAATTAAGGCAGATCGAGGAGTAACGCGTGACCAACAATGTCGTGATTGCAGGCGCAGGCCATGCCGCCGGTCAGGCGGTGGTTACACTGCGTCAGGAAAAGTTTACCGGCCAGATCGTGCTCATCGGAGATGAACCTTACCTTCCTTACCAGCGGCCGCCGCTTTCCAAGAGCTTCCTTGCGGGCGAGATGCCTGCCGAGCGCCTCTACTTGAAGCCGGCAAGTTTCTACGACAACCCCGGGATTGTCCTCAGACTGAATACGAGAATCACGAGCGTCGATCCCGGCGGAAGATCGCTGGCGATCAGCGACGGCGACGTTATTGACTACGATCGGCTCATTCTGTCGCTTGGATCCCGCGCCAGGCCGTTACCGATCGACGGCACCGATCTTGAGCACGTGCATTACTTGCGCACCATCGCGGATGTCGAGGCCATCCGCGCCGAGCTGGACGTCGGGCGACGTCTCGTCGTTATCGGCGCAGGCTACATCGGGCTGGAAGTTGCCGCCGTCGCGCGTCAGCAGGGTCTCGATGTGACCGTCATAGAAATGGCTGACCGGGTGATGAGCCGAGTTGTATCACCCGAAATATCGGACTTCTATCAGATTGAACACGCCAATCACGGCGTGAAGCTCAGGCTCTCCACGGGCGTCAAGGCACTGCATGGCAAGAAGCGCGTCAGACAGGTGGAACTCGACAACGATGAGACCGTTCCCGCAGACTTCGTAGTCATCGGCGTTGGCATCTTGCCCAATACCGAACTCGCAGAGCAGGCGGGCCTCGCAGTCGATGACGGCATTACTGTTGACGACCACTGCCAAAGCAGCGACCCGAATATATACGCCATCGGTGATTGCACATCGCATCCAAACGGCATCTATGATCGACGCCTGCGCCTCGAGTCGGTACACAATGCGCTCGAGCAGGCCAAAACCGCGGCGCGAAATATTTGTGGAAAAGATACCCAATACTGTCAGGTACCCTGGTTCTGGTCGGACCAGTACGACCTGAAGCTGCAGATCGCGGGCTTGTCTGACGGATACGACGACGTCGTTATACGCGGCAACCCGGCTGAAAGATCCTTTTCCTGCCTCTATCTCAAAGACAGCCGACTTATTGCTCTGGACGCCGTTAACTCTGCCAGGGATTTCATGCAGGCAAAGTCGCTAATCGCTGCTCGTGCGGCATTGCAGGCCGACCGGCTTGCGGACCCGAACACTGCTTTGAAGGAACTGTCGACTGACGCCTGACTTTTGGCCGGTATTACTCTTCCGAGGTCGCCGTCTCGAAACCGTCGGTAATCGCAGGCAGCTCGATAAGCAGGCGGCCGTCAGCAGAGATAGGTCCACTATCAGCTGAATAGGCACGCGCCGACAGCGATTCGACGCCCAGCATTTCCAAGCCTCGCAGTGAGCCGACGCCGCCGGTCACAGCAGCGGTGCCTAATGGTTCCGGACCGTCCGTCAGGTCGCCAATCCAGTTGCCCTTCCAGGCGTTCGCGCCACTACGGTACGCCGGCACCGCGACGTCACGAAGGAATGTCCAGTAGTTCTCGGATTGTTCCATGAACAGGCTTCCGCGATCGGGCATATACACGTACCAGACGCTGTCGACCAGAGCCTTACCGCTCAGCAGTCGGGTACGTTCAGAGAGTGAAGAAAACTTTATGCCGATACCGGCAGTCTGGCCACGCGCATCTCGCATCACCGTCGCCATCGCACTCGTGCTGCGTATGGGCGCTTCCCACAGCTGCAGAACCTTTTCCGGAAACGGCTTCTTCTGCGAATCGCCGTTATTCGTAAAGACGATCGAGTCGGAAGGCACGGCCGAGTAATTCAGCGTAATCAATTCTGAATCGGTGACCGCGAGTGGTGAAATCCCTCGGTCCACGACAAACGGATTGTAGACCATCGCTACGGCAAACACAGCCGCGCCTGATAGAAGACCAAGAACCAAAGCAATCAGGTATTTCATCAGATCGCTTCCGGCCTGCCTGCGAACGTCGTGACCAGCTCGATGCGCCCGGCGGGCGCATCTTCGTCACCGCTGGTATCCGGCATCCAGCGCTCGGTCATGAATCCGCCAAGTTCACCGAACTCACGCGAGCCTGCCCGAAACTCTCCCCTGCGGTAGCCACCGTCAAGTGCGTCGGGCTGCATGTTGATATAGACCGAGCCGCGTGCGGGCAGGTGCAAGACCCATTCGATCACATCTTCAGGTCCGTCTTTCGCCGCCGTTCTCGCCGCAACTCCGACAACGCTATCGCGCGAATTACGGATTTTGAACAATTCGACACGAACGCTCTGAAGTATTGGATCGCTTGGCCACGTCATCCCGTCTGGCAGCGGCGTGTCTCTGCCTGGCGCGCCGACCAGGATCCGGTCCATAGGCACGTTGACATGGAATGCCTCCACGTTCTTGCCGTTGGGTCCGACGGAGACAATCGATGCCTCACGATGCTGATCCACAACAGGGTACAGGTACAGGAAAACGGCGGCGCCGATGACGCCGAGCAGGATTCCAGCGATAAATGTTTTCAACAAAACAGCTCCACCTGGCAACACACGCGCGCCAAAACCAGTCGTAGACGCCAAGTTTAGTTAAATTGCAGCGATGGTCACACCGGATGACCCGGTTTTTGTGACGAAACGCACAACAATGGGTACTTGATAATCAAAAATCCACGGCGGAGGCGATTCACGCGCTTCCCTCGGATCGCCGGGTCCCTATACACTTTGGCAAAACCGGAACCCTTGAGGGCGGGAGCGAAACGTCATGAATACGCCGATATGCCTCTGGTCTGGTCCTCGCAACGTCTCCACCGCGCTGATGTACAGTTTTGCAGAGCGCCCGGACATTCATGTTGTCGATGAGCCCTTGTATGGGCACTATCTGCTCGTCAGCGGTGCTGACCATCCTGCGAGAGACGCAATCATGAGCTCCATGAACTGTGACGGATACGCCGTCATGCGTGAACTCATCGAACAGCAGCGACAGGATTCCGCCCGACGGCTTTTTCTCAAACACATGGCACACCATCTCGTCGACCTGGACCTCGACTTTCTCAGGGAAACCAGCAATATCTTCCTGATCCGTGACCCCCGCGAGATGCTACCTTCGCTGACGATCCAGCTTCCCCGTGCAACGCTCCGGGACACCGGCCTGAAGCGGCAGTGGGAACTGTTCGAAGACCTTAGCCGCGCAGGGCAGCATCCGGTGATTCTGGACTCGCGCGAACTGTTGCGGGACCCGGCTGGGATCTTGAGGCGGCTGTGTGAGCATCTCGGACTGTTGTTCGATCCTTGCATGCTTAGCTGGGAAGCGGGGCCGCGAGCGGAGGACGGCGTTTGGGCGCCACATTGGTACCATGCGGTTCATCGAAGCACAGGCTTCGCACCGTATCGGGCAAAAGAGGAGTTTCCAGATCACTTGCAGCCCTTGCTCGACGAATGCAAGCACTGGTACGACAGGTTGTTCGATAATGCCCTCACCAGCACTGCCACCCCAACGGAGTAACGTCAATTGAACGTAGTCGACCCACGTAACGCCGATATCCTGGTTTTCGTCAATGGACAGATGAGGCCGCGTTCCGAGGCCTCCGTATCGGTCTTCGACAGCGTCGTTCAAGGCGGCGACGCAGTCTGGGAGGGTTTACGCGTCTATAACGGGCGCATAGCGGCGCTGGACGCGCACCTGCAGCGCTTGCAGAACTCGGCCCACGCGCTGCTGTTCTCGGATGTGCCCTCATGCGATGACGTACGCAGCGCGATCTTCGATACGCTGCAGGCCAACGGCATGCGGGATAATGCGCATATTCGCCTGACGCTGACGCGCGGTGAGAAAGTAACGTCGGGAATGAACCCGCGTTTCAATCAGTCAGGGTGCACGCTCATCGTTCTTGCCGAATGGAAACCGCCGGTGTACTCCGACAGTGGAATTCGTGTGATTACAGCGTCGACCCGGCGCAACACGTCGCAATGCCTCGATTCGAAAATTCATCACAACAACCTGCTCAACAACATCCTCGCGGCGATTGAAGCGAACGTCGCAGGAGCAGACAGTGCGATCATGCTGGATGTCGATGGTTTCGTTTCGGAAACCAATGACACTAATCTTTTCATTGTGAAAGACGAGGGCGTCCAGACGCCGCATGCCGACAGCTGCCTGCCCGGCCTCACCCGAAAAATGATACTCGACATTTGCAGCGAGCGAGATATTCGCGCAGCTGAACGTACGCTGTCACTCACGGATGTCTATACGGCGGATGAGGTTTTTACCAGCGGCACCATGGGCGAGTTGACACCCGTGCTGGAGGCCGACGGTCGGGTCATCGGCGACGGCAAGGTTGGTCCGGTGACGAGCAGGCTGCAAAGCCTGCATCGCGACTACGCTTTCGAGACCGGCTCGCCCCTTCCGTTCTGATCAGAAGTTTGACAAATACCGCTGCAAATACTCGTCCAGCGTAATATCGTCTGCCGCTTCTATCTCGCGCTGGCGCCGCAGCGAATCGGACGCCTCCTGCTCAAAAACGTGCCGACGATCTTGGTCCAGCGCCGTAATCGCTTTGAAATAATCGCTGTGGCGTCTTGCCAGCGCTACGCAAAACTCGAAAAAACTACTACGCGTCTCCTCGAGGTCGGCGAGCAGTCGTGCTGAAGGCGACTGCTCGACGTTGTCGACAATCTCCTGCATCAGGCGGACCGCGTCGGCATAGCTGCCGTTGGCTTCACGCCGATCGATTATCTCGGCGACGGCCAACACTTTGGTCAGGATTTCACTGGCCCATGAACGCAAAGTGACAGACTCTCCGTCTCTAAACAGGCGAAAATCCGGGTCGCGCCCGTTTTTCGCGGTACCGACATGATTACGATTGAGCTCCCCCAGTCCGTCGCCGTCGAGGTAGGGGCTTTCCTCCAGCAGGCAATAGATTAGAAACGCTTCGACAAAGCGCATTGTATTTTGATTGATGCCAGCCGGATCAAAGGGGTTGATATCCAGGGATCGAATTTCGACATACTCGATGCCAGCGCGGCGCAGCGCGGCGGTCGGCTGCTCGCCTGATCGTGCAACGCGCTTCGGCCGCACCGGCGAATAGAATTCGTTCTCGATCTGCAGCAGGTTCGCGTTTAGCTGCCTGTATTTTCCATCAACTTTGACACCGATCTTCTCGTACGCGGGCTCGGGCGTGCGAATAGCCTGGCTCAGGTCGCGAATGTATTCCTCCAGGCTATTCAGTGAAATATCGATCTTCGACTGGTTCTGATTGCTATAGCCGAGGTCACTCATCCGCAGTGACGTCGCGTACGGTTCGAAATACGTGTCGGCATTGAGTGACTTCAAGCCCGACACTGCCCCAACGGTAAACGACTTACACACTGCCGGAGAAGCACCAAATAAATAGAGCACCAGCCAGCCCATGCGGCGAAAGTTGCGTATGAGATTGAGATACTGGGCGGATCTGAATTCCTCCAGTCCTTCCTCGACGCCGAGTATTTCTCGATAGATCGGCCAGAATCCCGCCGGCAGAGAGTAATTAAAATGCACGCCGGAAATGACCTGCATCTGTCGGCCATAGCGGTAGCCCAGGCCGCGACGATAGATCGTTTTCATGCGACCGACGTTTGAAGAACCGTATTGCGCCAACGGGATACCGACGTCGTCCGGTATTTGGCAGGGCATGCTCGCCGACCAAAGCAACTCGTCTTCAAGCTGCGCGTAGGTGAACTGATGAATATCGCACAAACACTGCAACGCCTCCCATGTCGTCGCAAATGCCGGCGTCACGAATTCCAGTAGTGCCTCCGAGAAGTCGGTCGTAATGTAGCGGTTTGTCAGTGCGGACCCGAGCGCTATCGGATGTTCTATTGATGACAAGAATCCATGGGGATCGATGCGCAGCGATTCCTTCTCGACCCCCTTCAGGCCACCGAGCAAGGAATCAGCGCTCCGGGCAGCGATTACGGCCAGGCGTTTATCGAATCGCTGCTTCAATGTCGTCCCTTCGGAAATAGCTCACAACGCGGAGCCCGCGTGCATTTTTACCATAACTATGGCATCCGCGTCTGGCGTCAATTAGCGCGGAACATTTTTGGCGGTTTTATTCTCTCCCGACGCACCACTTTCTGCCCGAGTTTGTTATTCTGCAATAACCCTGCTGACAATGTAATCGGCCTCGATGTGAAGACAGCCCTGACGTCCAATAGGCTTCCAATCAAGCTCGCGGTGTCGCTACTGCTGCTGGTCCTTGTCGGTGCAACGCCAGCGCACGCATTCCGCTGTGGAAACAAGATCGTAATTGAAGATATGCACGAGCAGCAGGTCCTGAGCGTTTGTGGCGAACCAACATCGATCCGCCACCTCGGCTACACAGTGCGCGGCATGCGTATGCCCAGAAGCCGCGGTCTCTTCTTCGACGGCGCCGGATGGCGTGATGCCGACTACAATTACTACGCCCGGGAAGTCGCCGTCACCGAGTTTATTTACAACTTTGGACCCCGCAAGTTCATGCGGCGGCTGATATTCGAAGGTGGCGTTCTTGTAACGATCGAATCGATCGGCTACGGCTATCACGAACTCAAGAAATGATCCGTGCGTCGGCATTGCGAACCCTCTCGCCGACAATCGGAAGCTACGCTTGATTCTGTTCGTGATGATCAGACCCATCCATGACCTGGAGCAATGTGCATGAATGAACCCAAGCTGCGACGCCTGCGGGACCGCACCTCGGGAGCGGTAACGCTTATCAATGCGGGCTGCAAGATTACCGGACTGATCAGCGGTGTCGGCGATTTCCTGATCAGCGGTGAAGTCGACGGTGATTGCGACATTAGCGGCACGGTGACGTTGGCGAGCGAAGGCAGTTGGCGCGGAACGTTGAAAGCCGATGCCGTGATCATCTCGGGTCAGCTCGAAGGGGATATCATCGCCGCGGGCAAGGTCGAAATCTCGGCGTCTGCCAAGATCGTTGGGACCGTGAGCGGCGAGGCTATTGCAGTCGCCGAGGGCGCCGTAGTCGAGGGCGCCATGAAGACCAGCAGCCAGGCACAACCGCTGGAATTCGTGGAAAAGCGGGCACCAGACGAGTAGTCATCTCGGCCCATGTGCGGAGCCGCCAGGATATGTACTGTAGCGAGAATTTCCAGCTACTCTTTCCATATTGGAAATTTCTGCCTTTCGGGCTGAAATGCTACACTCATCAGTCTGTACAGGCCGAAAACAAAATAACAAATGATCGGCAAGCGTATTCCACGGGTTTGGGTATTGGCGGGAGCTCTGAGCGTTGCCGCGGCCGGCTTGATGTTGACCCTGTTTTATGGCCAGTACATTTGGCTTGCCGAGCAGATCGTATCGACCAGCACGGAGCAGCATCACTCCGTAATGAAAAGCAGCTTCGAGCGTCGCGCACGATCGAAGATTCGCGGCATTGCTGATGCCTTGTCCCTGGACCCTGTCGCCGACGACGCCGCTGCGGTTCAAGAGACGCTGCGTCGTGCGATCGACGCCGACGCCATCCTGACCGGTATTCGATTTACACAACGATCCGGAGAGTTCTGGGAATCGGGACAGCTGCCGGAGATGGATGATACTCGTGCTACGAGCTGGCTGAGTGATCGCCTGTTGATTTCGTATCCGGTCATCAAGGACGACAACCCGATCGGCCACCTGAGCGGATCATTCGATCTTGGCGATTTGCAGTCCGACTACGAGCTATTCGGGCAGCAGCTGACGACCAGCGAAATTCGGAATCGGCACACCAGCTACTTCTGGATTATTGGCGCTACGATCGCGATGTTGATTTTGGGTGCGTGTGTTGTATGGCTGATCGTCCGAAGTCAGTCCCGACGCATCGAACAATTGAAAATCCAGGCGGAGAAATTCCGCGATGCGGACTTTGGCGAGCCCCTGGAGGAAACCCGTGACGACGATCTAGGCGAGCTCGCCGCGATGTTTAACGAAATGCGCGACAGGCTCAGAAAAACGACGATTTCGAGAGACTACGTCGACAACATTCTCTCTGGCATGAATGAAGCCATTATCGTTACAGAGGATGATGGCAGGATTCAGCGAATCAACACGGCAACAACGCACCTCCTGGGATACAAGCAAGATGAGTTGCTGGGGACACCGATCGACTTACTCGTTAACACCAGCAAAGGCGGCACATTGAGCGACCATATTCCGTCCGGATTGCCCAAAGAAGCTGCGTTTGTCTCCCGGGACGGCGAAACCATTCCGATTTCTTATACCTGCTCGCTGGTCAAAGGAAGTGACGGAAAAACGGTAAATCGTATTTATGCGGCACAGAACATCACCGAGCGACGACGGGCCGAGAAGAGGATTCGCTATCTTGCGCGAATCGACGCGCTTACCAAGATACCCAATCGGATGCAGTTTCAGCATCTGCTGCAGCGGAGCATCGCGCGCGCACGCAGGGCGGGGAAATCACTCTGTTTGTTCTATGTCGATGTTGATCATTTCAAGGAAATCAATGACACGTTTGGGCACCTCGCCGGCGACACCACGCTGGAAACGGTTGCTGAACGTCTGGGCGCATTACTTCCAGAGGATTCGATCATCGGCCGACTCGCCGGTGACGAATTTGCCGTCATGGTCGATAAACTGGGTCCCAGCGAATCCGGCATGAAAGCAACGCAGGAACTCGCGCAGACGATGCTCAACCGTCTCGCTGACCCGTTCTTCGTTCAGGGACACGAAGTGTTCATGACAGCCAGCATGGGTATTGCTTTCTATCCCAGGGATGCGGCTAACGTCATCGATCTGATTCGCAATGCCGATGCGGCTTTGTATCACGCGAAAAAGAACGGCGGAAACGACTATTCATTTTACAAACCGCAGATGAACGACGCATCGGTGGACCGGCTCATGACCAAGAGCAAATTGAAGCGGTCTTTCGAACGTGACGAACTGCTCGTTCATTATCAGCCGAAATACAATCTCGAGACAGGTGAGGTGTTCGGGGCCGAAGCGCTGGTCCGCTGGGAACTCCCGGAGCGTGGCCTGGTGCTGCCCTCGGATTTCATACCGATTGCCGAGGAAACGAGCCTGATTATCGAGATCGGTGAGTGGGTATTGGACAAAGTCTGCGAGGACTTTCGTCTATGGCAAAAGACGGTGTCCTCGCCTGGCCGAGTGTCCATAAACCTCTCGCTCAAGCAGCTCAGGCAATTGAGTTTCATCAATCGCATCAGCTCAATACTGCGCGGCCATGAGATTTCACCGACGTCGCTCGAGCTCGAGATAACCGAGACAACGCTGATGGAGAACCCGACCAGGACCATCAAGATACTGGATCAGCTTTACGGACTGGGTTTACATCTGGCCATCGACGATTTCGGCACCGGCTATTCGTCTTTGAGCGCGCTGCAACAGTTCCCGATCAGCACGCTGAAAATTGATCAGTCCTTCGTCCGCGACATTGCGACGAATCCGGACGATGCGGTTATCGTGGATACGATCATTCAAATGGGCCGCAATCTGAACATGGACGTCGTTGCGGAGGGCGTTGAGGAAGAAGCTCAGCTTGTCTTCCTGCAGGAACATGGCTGCACGTATGCGCAGGGACTGCTCTTTGGCGATCCAATGAGTTCCGAAAACTACCTGGAATTGCTGATGGCACAGGCGGACGGCACCGACTCTTTTCGAGCGCTCTTCGCCTAGGTTTCATGTTCATTTCCGGCTCGGATTACAGCGGTCAGAATATGGAAAATTGTGCGCAACTTATTGTTTTTATTTGCATACAGCCTGCTTTTGCAGCGGCTCCGCGATTCGGTGTTGCACCGAATCCGGCCTAGCCGGTAGAGTAAATGTTCTCTTAGCCTGACCAAGTGGACCTAATGAACAAGATTTTCAAATCCGCTATTTTTGCACTGTTAGTTTTTGGCTCATCGCTGGCAGTCGCCTGCGATTATCCGCATCGGGCGGATGTACCTGACGGATCGACGGCGACCAAGGAAGAAATGATCGCCGGTCAGCGCGGCGTCAAAGCGTATATGAGTGCTATGGAAGTGTACCTTTCCTGTATAGAAGCCGCGGAGCAGGAAACCGTCGCTGCCAGCGGTGATATTGACGAAGAAGCAAAGCAGCAGCGAATCGAAATGTATAACAAGAAGTACAACGCGGCGGTCGATGAGATGAACTTGGTCGCCGAAGAATTCAACATTCAGGTTCGCGCATACAAGGAGCGCGGCCAGTAAGATTTGACGCTATACATCGCGCACACGACGACGCCCGTCATTTGACGGGCGTTTTATCTTGCCGGGCCTGACTGACGATCCGCTCATTCCAGTTTGCTGATTTCGCGGCTCAGATCGTACTTATTCTCCGTAACAATTCGTTCCAGGACCTGGATACGTTCCTCCAGCCTCTCGATCTGCGCGAGTGTTTCCTCCAGCTCGGGATCCTGTTCTTTTTTTTCCTGGTTCTTCAATTTCAAATACTTTTGGATCGTATCGGCAGTAAAAACGATTGCGACGATACAAACGACATAAAACAATGTGTTCATTGACAGACCCCTGTGCTGTGTCCTTTCGTCAGAGTTTCCTAAATTCCTGTTCTAGCTGAAAGCGCGGCGAGGTAACCTGTTTTTCGAGCTCCGCGAGACGTCTATCGAGTGACCGGTACCTGTCACGGACGTCCTTGACGGTGGGTCCAGCAGGCGTCGCCTTTTCATCAGGCTCGGCCCGCCGTCGTACGCGCGATCGCTTGGCTCGTTTGCGTCGCCGCCTGCCTCGGCAGCCGCGCGACTCTCGGCGACTGACGGGAATACCGCGCGATTCTACTGGTAGCAGAAAAACCGCGGCCAGGTACGAGAAAACGGCGATTGGCATAGCCATCAGGAATGCAATAAAGGCCAGAATTCGCGTAACCCGGAGGTTCAGGCCGAAGTAGCCGGCAAGACCGGCGCAAACGCCGCCCAGCATAGCTCTGTCCGCATCCCGATACAGTCCGCCCATGGATATTCCGCTGTACGTCCTCATGAACGCCTCCAGTAATCGCCACGGTAGGTTCGCCAGAACTCATATTCACTTCTGCGGCCGGAATACACCAACGGCTTTTCCTTGATTAGCAGCGTTGCCGCAATGTAGGCGGCCGCGGTCGGCCAGAAGAACAGCAGCAGACTAATTACAGCGATTATCCGTACGGCGCCCAATCGAAAATTGAAGCGTTCGGCAATTCCTGCACAAACACCGAACACCCACCCGTTCTCGCGATCCCGGTAGAAGCCGCGCAGCGCTCCGAAGTCCGTATCCCAGGTGTCTCGACTCATTCTTTGCTCCTCTCAATAAGCTCGATCAGCCAGCCTCGGCGTCTCGGGTTCGTTCAGCGGCGACTCGCTCTTTGAGCGCGTCAAGCTCCTTATTCACGGACTCCTCCGCCTCAAGGCCTGCGAATTCATGATTGAGGTCTTTCGGCAGCCCGAGATCATAAGCCTCGACCCGACCCTCGACGTCATCAATACGCCGCGTATACGCCTCAAATCGAACCATCGCGTCGTCGATCTTGTAGTCGTGTATTTTCTTGCGCGCTGCAAGCCGACTGTTAGCCGTCTTGTGCCGCGCCAGCAGGGCCTTCTGCCGTGTCTTGGCATCTTCGAGCTTGCTCTCGAGGCGCGCGATGTCCTCGTTTAGTTTGCCGAGACCCTCGTCCACAGCGACATAGTCCTCTTTCAGAACGTCGACGGCAGCAGAAACTCGGGATTTTTCAACCAGCGCCGCCTTCGCAAGGTCCTCGCGCTCCTTGCGCATGGCCAGCTCGGCCCTGTCGTCCCAGTCACGTCTTTCGCGGTCCAGCTTTTCGATCTTGCGGTTCAGGTCTTTCTTGTCGGCGATCGAGCGCGCTGCCGCTGAGCGAACTTCGACCAGTGTGTCCTCCATCTCCTGGATCATCAGCCGCACGATCTTTTCCGGATCTTCGGCTTTGTCGAGTATCGCGTTGATATTGGAGTTCACGATGTCACTGAATCTCGTGAAAATACCCATGAGTGTTTCCTCTTCTCGTGTGAATCCTGCTAATAAGACTTGCAGCTTTCATGCCAACTATGGGCTTATTCGTAACTGTTTGTTTTTATTAAAAAAATAAGACATATTCCATCCGGGACGCGAAGCACGATGTGGTATTTTTCACCATTTACTGGCAATTCTAGTCAATTATTGGTGTAATTAGCCAATGCCCTCCAGCGCGGAATCGCAGCCAATTATTGGAGAGGCCCCGGCTTTCCTGGAGATGCTGGAACACGTTTCCAGGGCGGCCAGCCTCTCCAAACCGGTCCTCGTCGTCGGTGAACGTGGCACCGGCAAGGAGCTGATCGCCTCGCGCCTGCATTTTCTGTCCGACCGCTGGGAACAGCGTGTCGTTAAGGTCAACTGCGCCGCATTGACGGAGTCTATTCTGGAGTCGGAACTTTTTGGTCATGAGGCCGGCGCATTTACAGGCGCGGCGAAGACGCATATCGGACACTTCGAGCGCGCAGACGGGGGCACGCTGATCCTGGACGAACTGGCGACTATTTCCCTGCGTATGCAGGAGAAGATCTTGAGGACGATCGAGTACGGCGAGGTCAGTCGGGTTGGTGGAAGTGACACCCTTCAGGTAGACGTCCGAATTGTCGGATCGACCAACGCCGACCTGCAGCGCCTCGCTGCCGAAGGTCGGTTCCGAAAAGACCTGCTTGACCGACTGGCCTTCGACGTCATCACCGTTCCGCCGCTGCGTGAACGTGTGGAGGACATATTGCCGCTCGCCAACGCGTTCGCGATTCATATGGCCAGCGAATTGAAGTGGAGCTACTTTCCGGGTTTCAGCCCGCGGGCGTCGTCGATGTTGCTACGCAACCCGTGGCCGGGGAACGTACGAGAACTGAAGAATACGATCGAGAGAACGGTATACCGCTCAACCGATCCGGAGCAGCCGATTAGCAAGATCGCTTTGGACCCGTTCGATTCGCCGTTCAGAATGGCTGGCAATACGCCTGAAAAAAGAAAGCCGGATACAAAGCCGCGCACGCCGCTGTTGCCCACCGACTTGAAACAACGGCTTCAGGATACTGAGAAAGAGTTACTGCAGGCAGCCCTCGACAAAGCGCGCTTCAACCAGCGGCTGGCAGCCGACATGTTGGGGCTGAGCTATCATCAACTGCGCGGAAAGCTGCGTAAGTTCAGTATCCGCGGTAAACCCTGAAACATCAGGGAAGATTCCCGTTACTGGCTCTCGTCACGGTACCGGCGGACATAGATCGCGGCGGTCACGAAGAGACCGCAGACGAGCAGTCCACCCCACATCGAGGGACTCGTCAGGAACTGCACCACGTCGAGATGACCCAGCAGGCTGATGTTGTCGATACCCGAGTGCCAGTGCTCCTCCTCGAAAAATGTTTCGAAGTCCAGCGTACGAAACAGCGGCATATCGTCACCGCGGTCAAAAACGGCGGTCGCGAAGAACCGGGTTCTCAAGAAGATCCATTCGAGCAGTGGAATCAGGACCAGCGGCATGAAAGCCATCAGCAATGGCGCACGCTTGGTCCAGGCAGAGACGAACAAGAACCAGCCAATAAATGGTGACATCCAGATACCGGACGCCAGCACGACGATGAACGCCGCCACCCAGTTGTCGAAAAACGGCACCGAACCCCAGATCAGAAGACCCGCATCGCCGCCCTTCATGGACACCCAGATGCTGGTGATAACCAGATTGACAATGTGTGTCGCGATGATGCCGAGCACGGCCACGACCGGAATGACGACGACGGCGGTAACAAGCTTCGAGAGCACGGTCTCGGCATCGGTGATTGGCATCGATCGCCAGAAAAGAATGCTCTTGTCTTTGCGTTCACCGTATAGCGAGTCAAGGCAATAAAACACCGTCAGAATGGCGAGGGCGACCAGAAACAGCCAGGATGTGCCCACGAAAAATGCGGTTAATGCGGCCCTGCGTTCACCTTCGCCGGCAATATTGGAAGCGCCAAAGATCGCCATATCCAGTTCTTTCGCAAAGCCGGAAGCGAAGACCAGCATTGCCAGAACGCTAAGGGTTACGATGCTTGCGATCGCCAGTGGCGTGACGTAGATCGAGCGGTGCTCCCATATCTCGCGCTCGATCAGTGCCAGTTGATTGCCAATCATTTCCGCGTTCCTTTTACTTTTGCAACGAACAGATCGGCCACCGACGGCGTGCGCATTTCGCCCAGACCCTCGAGATTCTCCCGGCTGACGCCCTCGAACAACAGAACCGACTTACCGAACATCTCGTGCTCCGCGATGGGGCCGAGCCCCTTTGCCTTGATCGCGTTCTCCCCGGAGGTCAATAGCTCGACATAGGATTCGGCCAGCGACTCCATCGGTTTGTCGAGCAGAATCCTGCCATCATTGATAAACATGATGTCCGTCAGAAGGTTTTCGATTTCTTCGACCTGATGCGTAGTGATCAGGATGGTACGTTTTTCGTCGAAGTAGTCATTCAGCAGATTGCCGTAGAACTCCTTGCGGAAAATGATATCCAGTCCCAGAGTGGGTTCGTCCAGTACCAGCAGCTTGGCATCGATCGACATGATGATGGACAGGTGCAACTGCGTCACCATGCCCTTGGACAACTCACGCACTTTTGCATCCGACCTGACCTTGGTCTGACGAAGAAAGCCCTCGGCATGTTTTCGCGAGAAGTTGGGATGTACGGCCTCGACAAAGTCGAGTAGCTGCGTGACGCGTATCCAGCGTGGCAGCACCGCGACATCGGCGATAAAGCAAATGTTCCTCAGGAGTTCCTTACGCTGCCTGAACGGATCGAGACCCAGTACCGACAACTCGCCGTCGCAGTCCGTCAGTCCCAGCACCGCTTTTAACAGCGTGGTCTTTCCCGCACCATTTGGACCGATCAACCCGAGGATCTTGCCCTGCTCTATTTCGAAGCTGACATCGTCAACGGCGCGGACCTCGCCGAAGTGCTTTGAAACCCCGCGGGCGGTGACCAGGCTAGTCATTCTTCGCTCCTGAATCGTTTTTCGATTTTTCGCTATCTAGCAAGTGGTTTGCATCCAGGCCAAGGCGGTCGATCGTCGCCAGCACCTTCGGCCATTCCTTGTCCAGAAAGCGCTGTCGCTCGGCTTTCAGCAGATTGTCGCGTGCGCCGCTGTTTACAAACATGCCGCGGCCTCGCTTTTTCTCAACGAGCCCTTCGTCCACGAGTTCCTGGTAACCCTTGAGTACGGTGAGCGGATTGAGTCGGTACTCCGCCGCAACATTGCGAACCGACGGCAACGCGTCGCCGTCGGCGAGAACGCCCTCTAGGATCATTGCCACGACGCGATCGCGCAGCTGCCGATAAATCGGCTGATCTTCATCCCATTTCGGATCCATTACTTGTCGGTCCCTGGCTTAAGCTGTGCGCCTGTTGGTTCGGAAAGATGCGGGCTTTTGGCGCTCACCGGTACCGAATCCCGCCGCAACTCTACTTGAAGATGAAACGAAGATTGCCGAACCCGGACACCGGGTCGACCGTGATTGTGAGTGGCCGACCGACAAAGTGCGCCTTGATGGTTGTCTTTAACGGCCTATTTACTTGATTCAGGTCCTGGTTCTGCTCGACTACAGGTCCGGGTCGAGCCTGGTCCGAGTGCCTCGCATCCGCCTGGCTTGTGACCAGCGCCACAACCAGCAGCAGCATGACACTGAGGCTGACAATTGCGCCTGAACGTTTTACTGGCTTCAACATCTTGCGTCTCCGGGGCTGTTCCTGACCCCAAAAGGTCTAAGTGAATTGGTGTTATAGTCAACTATAACACTAAGATTTCATTTTGCAACCTTTTTCGCGTTTTGGCAACCCTGGACTGAGAGGCGCAGCGTTTATACAGGGTCTGGAGACGAGGATTCTATGGCAGCAAGCGCGGAATCGGTGGTAAGGCCGGCGGAGGCACTTTTCACGGGCAAGGCGCTCGCCTATGCTCCGGCCATGGGGCATAGACCCGACGACAGTGCGCTGATGCTGCGCTACCAGGATGGCGACATGGCGGCGTTCGAGACCCTCTATCGGCGACACAACGACCCGTTGTACCGGTACTTGCTGCGTCTGTGCCGAAATCGGGATACCGCCGAAGACCTGTTTCAGGATGTCTGGGGCAAGATCGTCAAGGCTCGGACATCCTACCGGCCGACAGCCAAGTTTACGACCTTCTTGTACCGGGTCGCGCACAACTGCTTCATCGACCATGTGAGGCGAAACAAACGCCATGTCGGCGGCGGCGGACTGGATGTTGACCTGCAGCCGCATCCCGGCGAATCACTCGAGACCACCACGGAGCGCAGTAAAGCCAGGCAGCGGCTCGCGACTGCGCTCCTTGCATTGCCCGATGAACAGCGCGACGTTTTCCTGCTGCATGAAGAAGCGAGTTTGAGCCTTGACGAAATCGCCTCTGTTACCGGCTGCAACCGCGAAACCGCGAAAAGTCGGCTGCGCTATGCCAGGAAGAAGCTGCTGGCTGCGATTGACGAGAGTCCGGAGCGATAATGAGTAGCGAAAGAGACCCTGGGAGCGAAGACCGGCTGGCGGACGCCTATCGAGCACTGGCCGAAGAGCGCGCGCCGGATTATCTGAATGAAAAGGTGCTGCGACTAGCGGCGGGCACCCGCACACGGTATTCCCGTGCCCGGGCTTGGATGCGTCCGGCCGCCTGGGCGACGGTGATCGGCCTCAGTCTCGCGATCGTCCTTGATATGACCCGCCTCCCCCAGGTTGGTCCGGATTCGATCGGAATTTCGCTACCGGACACTGGCAAAACCGGCGATCAGCAGCCGGAAGCGAGCGACGCGGTAAACGACACCCCTGCGGCCGAAGCCGAAGCGATCGTTTCACCGTCCGCTTCGCCGGCCGACAAGAGGATGGACGCCAGTCAGATCCAGCCTGCGAGTTCCGCGAGCAGTGGTCCCGCACGCCGTTCAAATGGAGATTTCGTGCCAAAGGACATGACAATTCTGCGCGATGCAGAAGAGATGGCGCGTACCCAGGCAGGTTCCGATCAGGGTCCGATACTGCCAGGCGCAGAGCTTGACGAAGCGCCCGTCAATGGCGACCTGCAGGAAGAAATGGAGGCCGGCGTGACGGCCGGGCGGGCTGTCATGATCGAAAATGTCCAGGCCGACGGAGATCAGGCTGAAGACTCGGCCGCTGCAGCATCGTTCGCGACGAGGGCTCTGACAGAGCCGCCTGCGTCTGCCCGATACTGTGCCGAATCGCTACGCGAGGAACCTGAGTCCTGGATCGCTTGTATTCGGCAGCTCGAGAAAAACGGCCAGGATGCTGAAGCCCGCGACGAGTACGAGCAGTTTCGCCAGGTATTCCCCGATTTTGACGCTCAGGATGCGGATAAGTAGTTAACACCGGTGTCTGGCGGCGCAGCCGATGGTAGAATCGCCGCCGCAAGTCGCTGCATCACAACCCAGGAATCCGACAATGAAATCACCCGTTCGCGTCACCATTACTGGTGCTGCTGGTCAGATTGGCTATCAGCTTGCCTTCCGAATTGCATCCGGACAGATGCTTGGTAATGACCAGCCAATAATGTTGCAGCTCCTTGAGATTCCACCGGCATTACCGGCACTCGAGGGCGTCGTCATGGAGCTAAATGATTGCGCGTTCCCCACGCTGGCCGGCATCGTCGCGACCGATGACGCAGACACTGCATTCGCCGACAGCGATTACGCGCTGCTCGTCGGCGCCAGGCCGCGGGGTCCTGGCATGGAACGCAAGGATTTGCTGCAGGCCAATGCAGCCATCTTCTCGGTGCAGGGCAAGGCGATAAACGATCACGCAAGCAGTGACATCAGGGTGCTGGTAGTCGGTAACCCGGCCAACACCAATGCATTAATCGCCAGCAGCAACGCGCCCAATGTCGACCCGCGCAACTTCACCGCCATGACTCGCCTGGATCACAACCGGGCGAAGGCGCAGCTGGCGGCCAGGACGGACAGCCACGTCAACGATATCAGGCGCATGACAATCTGGGGCAATCACTCGGCAACTCAGTACCCGGACGTCAATCACGCTACCGTGGGCGACAAATCCGCAACAGGGCTGATTGATCAATCGTGGCTGGCCGACGAGTTTATCCCCGTCGTGCAACAACGTGGCGCAGCCATAATCGCGGCGAGAGGCGCCTCATCGGCCGCCTCTGCTGCGTCTGCGGCCATAGACCATGTGCATGACTGGGCGCTTGGCACTCCCGATGATGATTGGGTCAGCATGGCCATTCCGGCCGATGGCAGCTACGGCATAGAACCGGGGATCGTCTATTCCTATCCGGTCCGCTGTCAGGGCGGCCAGTACGAAATCGTCCAGGGGCTCTCGATTGACGACTTCAGCCGCGAGCGCATGAGCCTGACCGAGGCCGAACTCCGCGAGGAGCGTGCCGCGATCGAGGAACTTTTGTAGAGTACTGATAGGCGGCGCTTGCCGGTGACGCCTTTCGATTTGGCCCTTGCGAGGTAAACGATTTGTCTGGTTTTCTTGTTAGCTTGTTTTGGCTGCTGCTGTTCGTTGGCGGCGGAATTTATCTCGCGTACCAGCGCATCGATCTGCGCACATCCACAATCGCGACAGGTATCGCTCTGCTCGCGTACTGGATCTTCGGTGACGGATATGTGCTGTGGAAGATCGCCCTGACGCTGCTATTCGGGATAATGGTTATTCCAAATCTGATCGAAGTCAGGCGCGAGAAGATCACCCGACCCCTGCTGGCAATCTATCGCAAGATGCTGCCGTCGATGTCGAATACCGAGCGTGAGGCGCTGGAAGCGGGCAATGTCTGGTGGGACGGCGAGCTGTTTTCCGGCATGCCGGAGTGGGATCGGCTCATGTCGCACCCGGCGCCGAAGCTTTCGGATGAGGAGCAGGCTTTCATTGACGGTCCCTGTGAAGAGCTGTGCAGCATGCTCGACGACTGGGAAATCTCACACGAGCTGGCCGACATGCCAAAGCGCGTCTGGGACTACATCATCGAGAAGCGTTTCTTCGCAATGATTATTCCCAAACAGTACGGCGGCCTCGAATTCTCGGCTTACGCCAATTCCTGTGTACTTCGAAAAATTGCGAGCCGCAATGCGACGGCAGGTTCGACAATTGGCGTTCCCAATTCGCTCGGTCCTGCCGAACTGTTGCTGCATTACGGTACCGATGAGCAGAAGCAAAGGTACCTGCCCGGCCTCGCCGCGGGTACCGAGATTCCGTGTTTCGCGTTGACGTCACCGCATGCGGGCTCAGATGCCGCCTCCCTGATCGACAGCGGCGTTGTCTGCAAGGGCGAGTGGCAAGGCAAGCAGATCACGGGCATTCGCCTGAATTGGGACAAGCGCTACATCACGCTGGCGCCGATCGCGACCGTACTCGGGCTCGCATTCAAAATGTACGACCCTGATCACCTGATCGGTGACAAGGACGAGTATGGCATTACGGCCGCGCTTATCCCAACCGACACGGAAGGGGTCGAGGTGGGCCGCCGCCACTACCCGCTCACGATTCCGTTCCAGAACGGTCCGACGAAGGGCAAAGACGTGTTCCTGCCGCTCGACTGCATCATCGGCGGTCCCGAAATGGCCGGTAAGGGCTGGAAGATGCTCGTCGAACTGTTGTCGGTCGGGCGCGCAATATCGCTACCTTCGGCAGGCGCTGGCGGTGGCCAGGCCGGTAGCTACGCGACGGGCGCTTACGCAGTTATTCGCAAGCAGTTCAACACGTCGATCGCGAACTTCGAGGGTGTCGGCGAAGCGCTGACACGCATCGCGGGTAACACTTACATAATGAATGCGGCCTTGTCGGTCACGGCGGGCGCGATCGATCAGGGCGAAAAGCCGGCCGTTCCGTCGGCAATTCTGAAGTACCACTGCACGGAACTCGGCCGTAAAGTTGCGAACGACGCGATGGACGTACACGGCGGTAAAGGCGTCATGATGGGGCCAAACAATTACCTTGCCCGCCCCTTACATGGCAACCCCGATCGCGATTACGGTAGAAGGCGCAAATATCCTGACGCGCAGCCTGATCATCTACGGACAGGGGGCAATTCGTTGCCACCCGTTTGTGCTCAGGGAGTGGCAAGCGGCTACCGACGAAGATGAAGATCGCGCCCTCATCGAGTTCGACGACGCGCTATTCGGTCACATTGGATACGCGATCAGCAACATGGCGCGCTCATTCTTCCTGGCCTTGACGCACGCCAAGTTCAGTCGCGTGCCGCTGAACACGCCGACGCGCCGTTACTATCAAAACATAAACCGTTACAGTGCCGCGTTCGCGCTTGCATCCGACTTTGCAATGCTGACGCTTGGCGGCTCGCTAAAAAAACGCGAATTATTGTCGGCACGCCTCGGCGACATTTTGAGTTCAATGTACCTCGCGTCCAATGTGCTTAAACATTTTGAGAAT
>CAMYMR010000012.1 GCA_947259285.1 uncultured Woeseiaceae bacterium
CCCCCGGAGCAGACGGCGCCCTGTGCGCCCAGGGCATCGGTCACCCATTCGAATACGGTCCTGGAATAGTAATCCAGGCCCCGCACCAGTCGTGGATTCACGGTATAGCCCACGCCGGCCGCATCCAGCAACGTCTTCAGCCCCTCGAAATGCTCGCTTGACGCCTCATCGAGATAGTCGAGCATGACCGGTGCTGCTTCGATAATGGCCTCTAAATCCGGATTCTTGCTATCGAGAATCCTGAGCGGGTTCTGCTCGAGGCGGCGAATACTATCCTCATCCAACGCACTTTTCACGCCATTGAAGTAGTCGACCAGTGCCTCCCGATAGCGCAGGCGGGACTCGGGAACCCCGAGTGAGTTGATTTGCAGACCGATTCGAGTGATACCGAGCCGTTGCCAGAGCCGCGCATTCATTATGATGAGTTCTGCATCGACATCCGGGCCTTCATAGCCCAGCGCTTCGACGTCAAACTGATGAAACTGGCGGTATCGGCCCTTTTGCGGCTTTTCGTATCGGAACATCGGGCCTGCCGTCCACAGCTTTTGTCGCTGGTTGTACAACAAGCCATTGGTCATTCCCGCCCGGACGACGCTCGCCGTAGCCTCCGGACGCAGGGTCAGGCTCTCGCCGTTGCGGTCCAGAAATGTGTACATCTCCTTCTCGACGATGTCCGTGACCTCGCCGATCGAGCGTTGAAACAGCTCGGTATATTCGAGAATCGGCAATCGGATTTCCGAGTAGCCATACGATTGCACGATATCCCGCACGACAGATTCGAGGTAACGCCAGGTTCCAGAGACCTCGGGCAGGATGTCGTTCATTCCACGAATGGCTCTTGGTTTCACGTGTCTATCCAGAATCGTCGATTATGCCGGGTCAGGTGCCTTCGATGGTTAGCCGCGCCGTACGTCCGCGCCGCTCTTCCGCGTTCGGAGCCGTTCACACGAATCAGCACATTATTCGCGTTACCAAACAAGGCATTGAATGGCGCCTCGCCGCTCAGTTCCACCGTCCGTCCGTCCTGGCCTAAGCCGAAGAACAGGCGTCGGCCCCCAGCATCGCTGATCTCTGTCCAACAGTCGCCGCTGTAAGTCAGGAGCAGCCGAATCTGACCATCGTCGAGCGCCGGCGTCTCCTGCTGCTCAGCCGCCACCGCTTGGGTCTCCGGCTCCGCGTCGCCCGACTGCAATACGGCTGAATCATCGCTGCCGACATCGGCAACCGGCTCTTGCGGCGGCGGCTCAGGCTGCTGGGTTTCGGCTCCGGACTCCGGTGTCGGTTCCTCGGCCGTCAATTCAACCTGCGGCACCGTAGACACAGAAGGCCCGGAGGTGAACCACCAGTAGGCAGTTGCTACCAGAATGACGACGACGATGACGGCAATCCAGGGTCCAGGCGCCATTTCCCGTCGCGGCCGTCGGCGGGTTGACACCAGCGGCGGCATGCCGGCCGCACGGGTCAGTTGGTAGTAATCCGCCAAGACGTCGGTTTCGTCAACGCCGACCAGCTGCGCGTACTTGCGAAGGTGCCCCTTGGCAAAGACAGCCGCCCCGAGCACCTCGAACTCATTGCGCTCGAGGGCGCGGACCTTGGGTTCATCGAGGTGAAGTTCTTTCGCGATATCCAGGACGGCGATCTTTTCTTTGCGGCGCGCAGCCGCCAACCGCTCGCCACCGACGGGCCCCTCCGGCTCGCTGGGCGCTGATTCGTCCTTGGATTTATCCTTCGCGTCGCTCATGTTATCCGGATTCCAGCACCTTTCGTGCTTCCGGTGATGTCGGGAACTCACGCAACAAACGATTCACGTAATCTGTCCTCGCGCGATCATCGCCGAGCTTTTCCTCTATCTGCGCGCCGAGATAAAGAACACCGGCCGTCGTCAGATTGCCAACCATGAAACGCTGCAGGAACGCCCTGGACGCAAGATAGTCTTGCTGCTGATACTTCAGAAGGCAGAGTTGCAGTAATGCGTCAGGAAAATTCTTCTTACGATCAAGCGCCTCGCGAAAGAAGCGCTCCGCCGCCGCCTGATCGGGTTTTTGCAGCATACAAATGCCGGCGTTCGTCAAGGTAACTTCGGCATTATCGTTTTCCGGGTGGTTGGCCGAGATGTCGAAGTGCTTTTCCGCTTTGCCAAAATCCCGCTGATTGCAGAGAAATACCGCGTAGCTGTTCTGCACCTCGAAGTTCCGCGGTTCCACGCGAACTGCTTGTTCATAGGCCTCTCGTGCGAGGCGTTCATTGTCCAACGCTTCGTAGGTGCGCCCGAGCGTCGAGTGCGCGATACCGTTTTTCGGGTCCAGTTCAATCGACAGCAGCAACCTGTCCCGTGCCAATTCATACTTGCCATTCTGGAAGTAGCGCGCGCCGAGCTGATAATTCAGGTCTGCCGCGTCATCGTCGTCAGCTTCATTCGGTATATTTCCCGTAGTGGTCGAAATACAACCGGCCAACAGCAGAAGACTGATCGCTCCCGGAAGCCAAAGTTCGCTTATCTTCATACCGATGCCACCCTGGTTTTCGCCTTGCCTGACGTCTTGTCTGAAATGCTCTTCTTGCCGAGCGGAATCCTTACACGGTCGCTCACTCTGCCGGCAAGCTGCCCGCACGCCGCGTCGATATCATCCCCGCGGGTCTTGCGTGTCGTCGCAACGAGACCGCGCTGTCGGAGGCGATCCTGAAAATATCGAATCGTATCCGCCGATGACCGCTTGAAGCGCGTACCCGGAAAGGGATTGAATGGAATCAGGTTTACCTTTGCCGGCCTGCCATTCAACAGGTCTACAAGTTGGTCGGCGTGCGCCAGCGAATCGTTTACGCCGCGCAACATCACGTACTCGAACGTGATGAATCGATTGGCATGTTTCGCTGCATAGTCCCAGCAGGCGTCCAGCAACGTCGAGATAGGGTGCAACTTGTTAACAGGGACAAGTTCGTTGCGAAGATCATCGTTGGGGGCATGCAGCGATACCGCGAGCGACACGTTGCACGCGTCGCCGAGTTTTTCTATCAGCGGTACTATGCCTGAGGTACTCAAGGTGACACGGCGACGCGACAAGCCGTACGCCAGGTCGGAGACAAGCAGCTCCAGAACCGGAACGACGTTTCGATAATTTGCCAGCGGTTCGCCCATGCCCATAAAGACCACGTTAGTCACGGCACTGTCGCCAGTGTCGCGTCGTGGCAGTTCACGGACCGCATGCCAGACCTGGCCAACGATCTCGCCGCTACTCAGGTTTCTGTTAAAGCCCTGCGCCCCTGTTGCGCAAAACGCGCAGTCGAGGGCGCATCCTACCTGCGATGAGATACAGAGCGTGCCCCGGCCAGACTCCGGAATGAACACCGTCTCGATCGCCTGGCCCTGGCCGCTGGCAAACAGCCACTTGACCGTGCCGTCGCTGGAGTCGTGTCGAGACTGAACGTCGGGCAACGTGATCGCCGCCTCCGCGTTGAGCCATTCGCGGGTCGCTTTGGAGAGGTCCGTCATGTCATCGAAGCAGGTAATGCCGCGCCGGTAAATCCAATGCAACACCTGCCGCGCGCGAAACGGTTTTTCGCCGCGCGCAACGAAATACTGCTCGAGTTCATCTGGCGATAATCCAAGCAGGTTCGTTTTTGTTTCGATCGAGGACATGACCGTGAAACCGCTTAGCGGGTCCTCGGGCAGATGCCGTCGTCACCGAAGAAATACGCGATCTCGACTGCAGCCGTCTCAGCCGCGTCCGATCCGTGCACAACGTTTTCTTCGATGCTTGCCGCAAAGTCGGCCCGAATCGTGCCGGGGTCCGCGTCGGCCGGATTGGTCGCCCCCATGATTTCGCGATTCCTGGCGATTGCATTTTCGCCACTGAGCGCCTGCACTATCACGGGACCCGAAGTCATATAGCTCACCAGGTCGTTGAAAAAAGGGCGCTCCTTGTGGACGGCGTAAAATCCCTCTGCCTGGTCCTTCGTCAAATGCATCATGCGTGCAGCGACGATTTCCAGCCCAGCTTTCTCGAAGCGGCTGTAGATCTCTCCGATCAGGTTCTTCTGCACGCCATCGGGCTTGATGATGGACAGCGTCTGTTCAACGGCCATGTGTTGCTTCCTTTATTGCTGTTTGGAAAGAGTAGTGGTGAGTACCCGATGATTTCTCGGGTGCTTAGATGCCAACCGTTAATAGTACTACGCCGTTTTCAGACGTTGAAGCTTTCGCCGCAGCCACATTCGCCGGTGATATTTGGATTCCTGAAGCTAAACGCCTCGTTAAGGCCATTCTTGACGAAGTCCACTTCAGTTCCGTCGATCAACCGCAGCGCCTCAGGGTCCACGACGACTCTTATGCCTTTGTCCTCGAAAACGACGTCAGACTCGTCGATATCGTCGGCATAATTGATGACGTAGGAGTAACCCGAGCAGCCAGTCTGCGTCACTCCAAGCCGCAAGCCGATTCCCGTGCCACGCTTCTCGAGGTGCGTGCGGACGCGATCTGCGGCCGAATCCGTTAGCGAAATCGCCATGTATTCCCTCTGTTAATAAGGTCTAATGCGGTGCGGACTCGTCGCGAATAGCCCGCTCAAGCAACCGCACCACGTCTTCTAGGACAAGTATACGTCCGGTTTTCTCCACAGGTACAGACAGATTCCTCATTATGTTCGACGCGTGAAGTTCGCCGAGCGCGCCAACCGGTCTGCCTTCGTGTTCCGCGCAGAAGTACTCGCAGGCGGCGATGACATGGGGACATCCCCAGGCCCGGAACCTGAGCGCCTGGATAGTGCCGTTGTCTACGGTTGCGGCCAGTCGCAGATGCACGCCCCGTTCGGCGATTTCCGCGACGACGGCATCCTCCAGGTCGCCGGCGTGGGCCGTATGGGCGAAGTAGTCCCGAACCAGGGCACTGTATGGATCACTGCTCAAGTCGTGACCTCCGGTGCCAGACTGCGCAGACGCGCCACCGCTTCACCGTAACGCCGTGCCGCGAATTCAACATCCTCTCGCCGGGTTGGCCGGCCAAAGCTGAAGCGAATCGCGCTCTGCGCGAGCAAATCACTGCGACCCAGCGCCCGCAATACATAAGACGGCTCCTGGCTCAGCGCGTTGCAGGCCGAGCCGGTCGCAACGCAGATCGGCTCGAGCTCAAGCAACAGGCTCTCCCCATCGACGTTATCGACCGAGACGCTAAGAATACCCGGGAAGCCCGCATCGAGATCACCGTTGACGAGCACGCCGTCGACTTCATCAATACCTGCCCATAGCGCGTGGCGCAGGTCCGTCAGGTGGTCCAGGTCGGCGTCGATGCGGGACGACGCAATTTCTGCGGCGAGACCGAGCCCGGCGATAAGATCCGCCGGCAACGTGCCGGGTCGAATGCGCCGCTGCTGCCCACCTCCGAATAAGATCGGCTCAACGCGACAACCTGGCCGATCCGCGATATAAAGCGCGCCGATGCCTTTCGGCCCGTAGAACTTGTGACCCGTCAGGGACAAGAGGTCGACGGGCAATTCCTGGAGATCGATCGGGATTTTGCCCACCGCTTGCGCCGCGTCCACGTGGAACAGGATGTCACGCTCGCGGCAAATGGCGCCAATCGCGGGGATATCCTGCATCACGCCGGTCTCGTTATTGACGTACATGATCGAGACGAGCTGCGTATCCGCTCGCAGTGCCGCAGCAAAGTCGGCGGGGTCCAATAGCCCGTTGTCAGCAGGATTAAGCCAGGTGACCTCGAAGCCCTGCTTCTCGAGCATATGAAACACGTCGGTGACCGCCTTGTGCTCGGTGGGCATCGTCACCAGATGCTTACCGCGATGCGCGCGGTATCGTGCGCCCCCTGCGATAGCCAGGTTGTCCGATTCCGTCGCCCCCGAGGTCCAGATCAGCGTCTTCGGGTCAACATTCAACAATGCGGATAGCTGGCCTGCCGCATGCTCGATGCTCGCCCGGCTTTTCCGTCCCGCAGCGTGGTTGGACGAAGGATTCGCAAACCGCGTGCGATGGCAGTCGAGCAGCAGTTCGGCCACTCGTGGATCGACCGGCGTCGACGCCGCGTAGTCGAGATAGATCAGATCGTCTTTCATTTGCCCGAGTGCCGCGTCTGATCGACGGCCGTGAGTATGCCGCGAAGAATGTTGATCTCATTCTTATCGGGGCGAGCCCGAATGAACAATCGACGCAAACGACGCATCAGGTGTCTTGGATTCTGCGGGTCCAGGAAGCTAATGTCTGCGAGGACCCGCTCCAGGTGCTCGTAAAAGTGCTCCATCTCCTCGGCGGTCGCGGGAGGCGCCTCACTCTCGAACGCCGGGCCGGTATCCACAAAACTCGCGACCCGCAGCTCGTAGGTCAGGACCTGGACCGCCATTGCGAGGTTCAGTGAGCTGAACGCCGGGTCCGTCGGGATTGTGAGCAAGGTATGACAAAGATCGAGATCGTCATTGTGCAGCCCGGTCTTCTCGGGCCCAAACACCGCCGCTACCGTGCCGTTCTCGCCTTCACGAATCATGCGTTCGGCGCAGTCGCGCGGCCCCATGCTCGGCCAGCTGATTGTCCGCGAGCGAGCGCTCGCGCCAACGACGTAGACACAGTCCGCCAAAGCATCGGCAAGCGTGTCCACCACGGTGGCATTGTCGAGGACATCAGTCGCTCCCGAGGCCCGCGCCGTCGCCTCCTCGTGAGGAAAGAATCGAGGATTGACCAGCGACAGATCGCCCAGACCCATATTCTTCATGGCCCGTGCAACCGCTCCTATGTTTCCCGGATGCGTGGTTCCGACCAGTACGATTCGTATCGACATGGTATCTGTTCGCCCCTTGACGACAGGTTCCTGAAAGTCGGGTATTCTAGCGCCCCGGCGGCCTGCCCTGACAGAAATCGACATGCAGCGGCAACGGATCGGCCCAGTTCTTTGACACTGACGGAATCGTTTCATGCACGCACTACTCAACGTAGCGGTAATGGCGGCGCGGCGCGCTGGCGCCGTCTTGATCAGAAATCTCGTGAAGCTCGAGAAGCTCAAGGTGGAAAAGAAAGGTCGCAACGACTATGTCAGCGAGGCCGATCGCGCGGCCGAACGCGCGGTCATCGATGTCATCCAGAAGCACTATCCCGAGCACGCGATCCTGGCCGAAGAGTCCGGCGCGACGGGTGAGGCCGATTCAGACACGGTCTGGATCATCGACCCGCTCGATGGCACAACCAACTATCTGCACGGCTTTCCGGTCTTCGCGGTCTCTATCGGCGTGCAGGTGAATGGCCGCATGTCGCATGGCGTCGTTTACGATCCATTGCGCCAGGAATTATTCACGGCGACACGCGGTGCCGGTGCGCAGCTCGACGAACACAAGATTCGCGTGAGCGGTCGGCAAGAGCTCGAGCACGCGCTGATTGGCACGGGTTTTCCCTTTCGTCAGGCCGACAGCGCGCTGGAGCCTTACCTCGGCATGTTGGGCAAAGTCGTGAAACACACGGCCGGGGTGCGCCGACCCGGTGCTGCCGCCCTCGACCTCTGCTACGTCGCGGCAGGTCGGCTGGACGGGTTCTGGGAGACCGGGCTTGCGCCATGGGACCTCGCTGCCGGTTCGCTGATTATTCGCGAAGCTGGCGGTATCGTCAGCGGGCTGGACGGCTCGGAGGGCTTCATGGATGCGGGGCATATCCTCTGCGGGACACCGAAGATCTACAGTGGACTCGCGAAACTTTGCGCCGGCGAGATCAAAGCCATCCTGCGAAAACCGTAATTTGCGCCCACATCGACACCAGGACCGCAGTCGACATGTTTCCCGGCGGACTGCTCGCTACGCTCGCTTTATGTCTCGCCGTAAAACATCTCGCCCACGGTCCGCTCCCGGACAATCCGCAAGCCGTGATTCCGGACCGATTCCTCTCAGATAGCGCTACCGCCGGTCAAAGATTTTCGGACCGGAGTAATTGCGTAGCGGCGATGAGCGCCGGGTTGCCCTGTAGGAGGTCGCCCCGGCGGCCGACAATCCAAGCGGTCTAACGACCGCCGCTGTCGCTTCGCACCCCGAGGGCACCTGGCGCGCTGGGCGCGCTCCTACAGACGCACGACTGGGCAGCGGGGAGGCTACGGTTTGGGGAGTTCCTCAAGCGTCGTGTGGAGCGACGTGACGCAGGACGCCAAAACAAGCGACACCCGATGCGAGCGAGGCAGGAAGCCGAGTGAGCTTAAGCGAGAGGAACTCCCCAGGCAGTAGCCCCTGAGACCTGACGGCGAGACGTTGGCGGACTACGGCAGATCGTCGATTAAGGAAGGATCTTTGACCGGCTCGATCAGGTCCTGCGCGGTCACGTTAAGCTCGAGCGCCGTCGCGCTCGCCGTGTAGATCGATGAGTAGGTACCCACGACGATCCCCACGATCAGCGCGATAGAGAACGGTGCGATCGACTCGCCGCCCAGCACCAGCAAAGCCACCAGCACCAGCAGTGTCGTGAGACCGGTAATCAAGGTGCGCGCCAGCATCTCGTTGATCGACGTGTTCATCGTCTCCTCCGACGACGCGCCCCTCAACGCGAAGAAATTTTCGCGGATCCGGTCAAACGCCACCACGGTGTCATTGAGCGAGTAACCAATCACCGCCAGCACGGCGGCGACAACCGTCAGGTCGAACGGCAGTCCAAACCAGGAGAAGAAGCCGACCGTGACGAGCGCGTCGTGCGCGAGCGCGGCCACCGCGCCCGCCGAGAACTTCCACTGAAAGCGGATCATGACGTACATGAAGATCATCATCAGCGCGATTACCATCGCAAGCGCGCCACGTTCAGCGAGTTCGCTACCCACCTGGGCGCTGACGAACTCTACGCGGCGTAGATCGACCGACTCTCCGCTGGCTTCAAGAACCTGCCTCAGCTCCGTTCGAACTTCGTCGGCATCCGTGCCCGGCTGCGGCGGCAGGCGCACAAGGACATCGGTATCCCTGCCAAAACGCTGCACCTGCACGTCCGTGAATCCGGCAGCGCCAAGGTTGCTACGAATGGCGTCGAGGTTTGCGGCTTCCGGGTACCCGACTTCGAGGAGGATGCCACCCGTGAAATCGATGCCAAAATCCAGTCCACGTGTTGCCAGCGACCCAAGCGATGCGATAACCAGCAACAGCGATAGTCCGAGCGCAATTCTGCGGCGCTTCACGCTAAGGAAATCGATCCTGGTCGTCTTGCTGATTATTCTCATAGTTCGACTGCCTACACCGGTATCGACTGGAGCTTACGCCCGCCGAACACGAGATTGACGATTGCGCGCGTTCCCACGATCGCGGTGAACATCGACGTGATAATGCCAAGCATTAAGGTGATCGCAAAACCTTTGATGGGCCCGGTACCTACGCCGAACAGGACGATTGCCGCGATCAGCGTCGTGATGTTGGCATCCGTAATTGAAGACAGCGCCTTTTCATAGCCGGAATTGATCGCGTTCTGCGGCGATGCGCCCGACGATATCTCTTCGCGTATTCGCTCAAATATGAGCACGTTGGCATCAACCGCCATGCCCACCGTCAGGACGATGCCTGCGATACCCGGCAAAGTGAGTGAAGCTTGCAGGAACGAGAGCATCGCAACGATAAAGACCAGATTGGAAAACAGCGCAACGTTGGCGATGAGGCCGAAGGCTTTGTAATAGATGGCCATGAACACGATCACTGCGAGGAAACCAATCTTGATGGCATTGAAGCCCCGATCGATGTTGTCCTGGCCGAGGCTCGGGCCAATCGTGCGTTCGTCTATCTTGTAGACCGGCGCAGCCAACGCACCGGCGCGCAGCAGCAGTGCGAGGTCGCGAGCCTCCATTGGCGTCAGCCCGGTGATCTGGAAACTATTCTTGAACACGCCCCGAATCGTGGCCGTGTTGATTATTTCCTCTATTTTCACCGTCCGCTGCTCTTCGACGCCGTTGCGCATCACGGTCTCGCGCCGCGTCTCAATGAATACCGTCGACATGGGCTTGTTCAGGTTATTCATCGTCGTTTCCAGCATGCGTTCGCCGCCAGCGGAGTCGAGCGTAATGAAGACTGCAGGCTGGCCTTCGCTGAAGCCAGATTCTGCGTCGATAATCTGATCGCCCGACGCAACGACTCTGCGTTTAAGCACCTGGGGCGACTCGCCGCCGCGACCCGGATATTGACGTGAGCCCGGCTCATCACCCGACAAGTCGACCAGGCGAAATTCCAGCGTTGCCGTCGCCGTCAATATCTTGTTGAGTTGGTTAGGGTCCTGCACACCGGGCAACTGCACGACGATACGGTCGACTCCCTGTCGCTGCACCAGCGGCTCTGCAACGCCAAGCTGGTTCACACGATTTCGCAGCGTCGTCAGGTTCTGGTCGATTGCGAAGTCCTGACGCGCCTGGATCTGTGCTTCGGTCATGCGCACGGACAGCGATTTTCCATCCGCCCCTTCCTCGACGTACAGATCAGGATCCGCGCGCTGGATTATTTCCCTCGCTGCCTCGACATCGTCGGATCCGGTAAGTCGAATCGTGATCTGTTGGTCGTTGAGGTCGACGCGGTGCCGAATTCGAGCCTCACGCAGTCGATCGGCAAAATCCTGTTGATACAAAGCCAGTCGACTCTCGACCGCCGTGACCATGTCCACCTCGAGCAAGACGTACACGCCACCGCGCAGGTCGAGACCAAGGCTCATCGGGCTTAATCCCAGGTTGCGAACCCAGTTGGGAAGTTTTGGTGTCAGCGTTGTCGCGATATTGGCGTCGCGCGAATACTGCTCGCGCAGCCGCTGGCCGGCCAGCTCCTGGTCTTCCGTCGAGTCAAACCGTATGACGACGCGCCCGTCCTGAAGATACGAATCTTCCGGCGTGATGCCGGCACCCTCTACGACTCGCACGAACTCGGCGAGCTTGGCTTCTTCGAACGCGGAGCCATCGTTATCCGCAATCTGCACGGCCTCGACGCTACCGTAAATATTGGGCAGCGCGAGCAGACAGCCGGCCGCAACAATGACGAGGACCAGCGTGTTCAGCCACCAGGGGTATTTGTTCATTGCAGGTCGCCGTCGCCCGATCAGGCTTCGTCGTAGGTCCCTTTCGGAACAACGACCGAGACGCTGCTCTTCTGAATCTTGATTTCTGTGTTGTCGCTGATTTTTACAACAGCATAGTGTTCGCTCACGGCGGTAATCTTGCCGAGGATTCCTCCCGCGGTGAGCACTTCATCGCCGGCCGACAGGTTGGAAACGAGTTCCGTATGGGCTTTCTGCTTTTTTTGTTGCGGCCGGATCAACAGGAAATAGAAAGCGCCGAACATCAGCACCATCATGATAATAAAACTGGTGGAGTCGCCTTGCTGTGCGCCCTGCGCGTAGGCGGTTTGAATAAAGAAGTCCATTAGATGTCCAAGAGTCTGTGTGGCGTTTCGTCGACGGTCCGAAGAATGTCCGAAAAATCAGCGCGGTATTATGGCACAAGCACGGGAACTGGGGGTGACTTGGACAATACCAAGCCCGGATGCCGAGATACGCTATTTTTCGTAGGTCGCGCGCAGTGCAGTCACCAGCTCTGTTAGCTTTCGCTCACTAACAGCTTGCCTGATATCCTTCATAAGCTTTTGATAATAATGAAGATTATGGATTGTTGCCAGACGTGGCCCCAGTATTTCGCCACATTGGGTAAGGTGTCTGAGATAAGACAGGCTGTAGTTCTCGCAGCAATAGCACGCGCACTCGGGATCGGGCGGCGACGTGTCGTCACGGTAGCGAGCATGTCGGAACTTCACTGTGCCGCGCGAGGTGAACAGCTGGCCGTTGCGCGCATGCCGGGTCGGAATGACGCAGTCGAACATATCGACGCCGCGCCGGACGGCCTCGGCGATATCGACCGGCGTACCGACGCCCATAAGGTAACGCGGTGCGTCATCCGGCATGCCTGGGAGGAGCGCATCAAGCACGGCGTGGCGCTCATCTTCGGGCTCACCGACGGCCAGACCCCCGATGGCGTAGCCGTCAAAACCGATCTCGCAAAGTCCGTCGAGCGACTCTTGCCGAAGCGCATCGTAAATGCCGCCTTGAACAATGCCGAACAACGCTTCGCCACGGTTCGGCTCCGCGCTCTTGAGTTCGTCAAAGCGCCGCCGGCTGCGGGTCGCCCACCGTAAAGACAATCTCATCGACTCTGCGGCTTCGCCCTCTGTCGCCGGGTACGGCGTGCATTCGTCGAAAATCATCGTGACGTCCGCATCGAGTTCGTGCTGCACCTCGATAGATTTCTCCGGCGTCAAAAACACCGCATCGCCGTTCACCGGCGACTGGAATTGCACACCCTCTTCCGTCAGTTTTCGCATGGCAGCCAGCGAGAACACCTGGAACCCCCCCGAATCCGTCAGTATCGGTCCGTGCCAGTTCATAAAATCGTGAAGGCCGCCATGCTTGCGGACGACTTCGGTTCCAGGCCTCAGCATCAGGTGAAAGGTATTGCCAAGAATGATCTCGGCCCCGCTGGCGGCCACTTCTTCGGGCGTTACGCTCTTGACCGTGCCGTACGTCCCCACTGGCATGAACGTCGGCGTCTGTACCGTTCCTCGACGAAATTCGAGCGTGCCGCAGCGCGCACTTTCCGATCGATGCAAGACCGTGAACTTCAACCTTAAGGACCTGGGGTGAGAAACATGGCGTCACCGTAACTGAAGAAGCGATACTTCTCACGCACGGCGTGCTGGTAAGCGGACAGGACCCGATCTTTGCCCGCAAACGCCGACACCAGCATCAGCAGCGACGACTGTGGCAGGTGGAAGTTCGTGATCATCGCATCGACGGAACGAAACTCGTATCCGGGCACGATAAAAAGATCCGTCTCGCCCGAATAAGGACGGATCTCACCGGTGCGCGAGGCGGATTCCAACGCGCGGACCGTTGTGGTTCCGACTGCAACAACGCGCCCTCCCGCAGCGCGGGTTGCCCGCACCGCGGCACAGCACTGCTGGCCGACCTCGACCCGCTCGCTGTGAAGCCGGTTCTCTTCTATCTCTTCTGCGCGCAGCGGCTGAAACGTGCCTGCACCAACATGCAACGTAACCCGGCTCTGGTGCACGCCGAGGGCGCGCATTTCCTCGAGCATTGCTGCATCAAAGTGCAGACCCGCCGTAGGGGCGGCAACCGCGCCAGCCTCTCTCGCGTAGACGGTCTGGTATCGCTCAACGTCAGCCTGAGACGCGGGGCGATTGAGATAGGGCGGCAGCGGCACTTCTCCGTGCTCGTCAAGGAACGATAAAACGTCGGTGGAAAAACGCAGCTCAAACAGGTCACCGTCTCGTCCCGAAACCTCGGCCTCGACACCATGGTCGAGCAACAGGCGGGTGCCCGGTTTCGGCGACTTGCTTGCTCGGACCTGGGCAAGCGCAGCGCGCTGGCCGGTGACTCGCTCAATGAGGATCTCGGCTTTGCCGCCGGTCTCTTTCACGGCCTGCGCGCGCGCTTTGATGACACGCGTATCGTTAAGAACCAGCAGATCACCGGGACGCAGCAAGGCCGGCAGGTCAGTAAACAGCCGGTCCTCGAGCGCGTCCAGCACGGCAAGTAGCCGGCTGTCGCGGCGCCGCCGAGGCGGGTATTGGGCAATCAGCTCCTCGGGCAGGTCGTAGTCGAATTCCGAAACACGCATGGGCGCGCATGGTAGCAAAGCCATGCGCGCCCATGGGACTCCAGGGTCAACGGCAGGTCATGAGCAATGAGCAAGCTCGGGTCAGGTGCGCGCTTTTTCGACCGGAGGAACCGGGGCTCTCATTGGAAGCGGCGCCGCCGCGGGCCGTAGCGCTTTTTCCAGGTCGTCAAACAGCGCGCCATGCTGGTCAGTCGGGATCTCGATCTCCAGCGTACGTTTCTTCTTATCCCGCATGATGCCGAGCTTCAGCTTCTCGCCGCTCTGGTAAGAGCTCAGAATGCGCATCGCGTGTCGCACATCACGTGGCTCGCGACCATCGATGCTCTGAATGACATCGCCATCCTCAAGCTCGAAGGCGTCGGACTCGGGTGCACTAATGACCAGCAGCCCGCTGTCGGTTCCAAAATAGCGACCCAGTCCCTCGCTGAGCTCTACCAGTTCGAGATCACCAAGGCCGCTGCCGATCCATGGAAAAGCAAACTCCATTTTGAGCTTGTCGATCACGTGCGGCGCGTTCGGTATTGCTGGGACTTTGAAATGGTGTCCGCCGTCACCCTTCCAGACATACCTATTGCGCTCAACCACTCGCGGCTCCACCTCGACTGAACCCACCTTGCCATCACGGAGATATTCGACTTTCAGGACATCGCCTTCTTCGACACCCTCCATGAAATCGAGCAATCGACTGTTCGCCTCGTCCGCACTGGCGGCGCTTAGCGATTCGTCGTTCACGGCGGTGATGATGTCACCCGTGCGCAAGCCGGCTTCGCTGGCCGCACTGCCGGGCGTCACGCCCACGATGGTGACGCCCTCGACCGGTCCATTCTGCCCCTCGCCATCAATAGCAACGCCCAGGCGCGGCTTGTCCGAGAAAGCAAACCGCCTCTCGATCTGCGCCATGCGGGGCAAGCGTTCGCTCGTGATTTCCGCGATCTGGCGGGCCGCCTCAGCCATACGCTCCTCAGCTTCCTTCAGCTTGCGATCCAACTCCGCTTCTGCTGCCTCGGCTTCGCGCAAGCTTTCTTCTTCATCGCTTTGCGCAAGCGCCTGACCGGCCAACAGCACTGCTGCTGCAAGCGGTATAAGGATCCTCAGTTTGTTCATCTCTTTTGCTCCTGTCTTAGAACGCCGCCCGTTGCGCTTGCGCATAACGCAACTGCAGCAGCGATTTCATTAGCCTGACGCGTTCGCGCCAGAAAAGTTCTCGATCCTCGCCGGACATCGTTACGTCCGGGCTATTCAACTGGTAATCAATGGCGGCGATGCGGTCTTCCAGATCGGAGATCGTCGCAACCGTGCTCGCGCGCATCACGCGCGGCTCGCTCGGCAGCGAACGCAAATCAATCTCCAGCTGCCGCGACTGCACCATCAGCGTTTGCAGCGTAGAGAGCTCCGTCGTATTGGTCGGCAGATTCTGTGGGACCGTGATTCCCGGGTCTGTTGGCCCTTGTATCAAGCCGGGGAGCATTACGGCGACTGCCAACGCCGCCGCCGCGATCCCGGCGCCGCCGAACCAGAATCGCTGGTTTTTCGAGCGTGGCGCTCGCAACAGCCCCTCGGCTTCCGCCTGCTCACGAATCCTGAGCCAGACAGCGCGCGGCGGCATCGTGTCGGCGAGGCCTTTGAGGCCGGACTGTAATGCGCTTTGCTCCTCTGCTGTTAACGTGCAAATCATTTCTTCATCCTTCCGGTCACCGCTCATCTCAGTAACTCCTCGCAACGGCGCCCTGCGGCTCCGCCCCGTTATCCTTCACCTCGAGCAGCGGTCGCAGTCGCAGGTACGCTCGCGATAACTGCGACTTCGAAAAACTCTCGGTCTTACCCATCAGTCCCGCTATTTCTTTGTGCGTAAACCCCTCGACATCGTGTAACCAGACGACGGCACGGGCGACATCCGGCAGACTCGCGAGCGCGGCATCGAGATCCATGGCATCGTCGGGATGTTGGGACACGCCGTGACCCGCAACGGCGCCCTCGGTAACGTCCTGCCAGTCGTCTGCGAGCGACTGACTGCGCTTGGTCCACGCCGAGCGCAGAAACATCAGGGCCTTGGTCACGGCGATACGTCGTATCCAGCTGCCTAAAGAGGCCTCGCCACGAAACCGGGCGATCGATCGCATTATCTCGATGAAAGTCTCTTGCACGAGGTCCTCGGCATGCGCGGGGACTTTTGTAAAGCGCAAGCATATCGAGTACACCGGCGTCGCAAACGCGCGGTAGATTATTTCGTGCGCTCTCGGATCTCCGCGCGCCGCCCGCTTGATAATGCCCGGATCAATTTGAATGTCCGCGAACTTGCTCATGTCTGTTTTGTTAGATGCATCGCGAGCGCAAAGGGTCGCACAGTCGCGCGTCCACGCATATACTGTGCGCCTTTCAGGCGGGCAAAGCACCATTCAGGCTCGCCAGACACTGCATGCCGGGATGGCGGAACTGGTAGACGCGCCGGATTCAAAATCCGGTTTCCGAGAGGAAGTGGGGGTTCGATTCCCCCTCCCGGCACCACTCTGGATCACAATGAAATACTGCTCAGCCTGTGGCTGTTCTGTCAGCCGCAGAACACCTGAAAATGATACGTACGAACGCTGGGTCTGCGACGACTGCGGCATAGTGCACTATCAGAACCCGCTGATTGTCGTGGGTTGCGTTGCCGAGCGAAACGGCAAAGTACTGCTCTGCAAACGCGCGATCGAGCCGCGCTACGGATACTGGACCGTTCCCGCAGGCTTTATGGAACTTGGCGAAACCATTGCCGGCGGCGCCGCTCGTGAAACACTCGAGGAAGCCTGCGCCACGGTCGAGCTCGGTCACCTTTTTGCGTCAGTGGATGTCGTCGACGCCGGCCAGGTACACCTGTTTTTCTCCGGGAAGCTGGTGAGTGATTACGGCGTCGGCGAGGAAAGCCTCGAAGTCGCCTTATTCAGCGAGGATGAGATTCCCTGGGACGAGATCGCGTTTCAAAGCGGCAAGTTCGCACTCAAGAAGTATTTCGAAGACCGCGGCACCAACAAAGGCGTGCACATACACGAGCTTCGACGATCCAGGTCCTAGCTTTTTCCGGGGCCTGTTAACAGGCCCTACCTGCTAGTTGGGCGTCACCGGCTGCAGACGCATGCTTAGCTGTGCCGGCGGCACGTATCCGCTTATCAGTGTCCCGTCTTCGAGCACGATGGCGGGGGTACCGCTCAATCCAACGTCACGCCCCAGAACATAATGGTTGCCGACGATCGACGCGTCACACTTGGACGTATCGAATCCGCGGTCCTGTTTCGCGGCCGTAAGGGCCTGGTTGCGGTCCTTTGCGCACCAGACGTCTTCCGACGTACTCCAGGACTTGGATGCCGGGCCGTTACGCGGGTAGAGCAGGTAGCGCACCTGGATACCCTGATCCAGGTACTCATCAATCTGGTTGTGCAGCTTGCGGCAGTAGCCGCAGTCGATATCGGTAAATACGGTAACCGTGTGCTTGACCTCGGCCGGCGAAAAAACGATTGCCTCATCATCGCCTAATGTCCCGAGCAGTTCGCGGCGCGCCCCGTTGCGGCTTTGCTCGGTCAGGTTAAGCTGTGTATCCAGGTCGATGAGGTCGCCCTGCATCAGGTAGCGTCCGTTTGCCGACACGTAGGCAACGATCGAACCCTGCTGGATCGTATACCAGCCGTCAATCGGGCTCGCCTTGATATTATCCGGCTCGATTGACTCGAACATCGCGGTCATCTTGGCACGCACCTCTTCGAGTGCCGCGTCGTCGGCCCAGGCGCTGACAGCGGACAACAGCGTCACGACCAGCGTCAGACTCAAACCAACTCTCTTATTACGACTCATTACACATATTCCTGAAGGGGCGCTGGCGCGATGGCACCGATGGCCGTTTAAGGGGGCTACCAATAGTGGACTACGCTACTCGCCCGCGGTTCCGCATTGCAGCAGCAGTTTAGCAAACACGGGGGCTGCCAGCGCGTTTTAGCGAGTCGGGATCAACCGCGGGGATGATGCTCGCCGTGCAGGTCTTTCAGCCGCTCGCGGGCGACATGCGTATATATCTGCGTTGTCGACAGATCGCTGTGGCCGAGCAGCAGCTGCACAACCCGCAGATCCGCGCCTCGATTCAGGAGGTGGGTGGCGAACGCATGTCGCAGGCTATGGGGCGACATCTTCTGGCGGATACCGGCTTTCTCGGCATAGCGCTTGATGATGTGCCAGAACGCCTGACGGGTCATACGATCGCCGCGCCGCGTCGGGAACAGGTAGTCAGTCTGGCGCTCCAGCAGGATTTCCATGCGTGGACCGTCCAGGAACTCCTGAAGCCATCGCTGCGCCTCGTCGCCCAGCGGTATAAGACGCTCACGATCGCCCTTGCCGACGATTCGCAGCACGCCCTGGTTGAAGTTGATTTGCGACTGGCGGAGATTGATCAGTTCCGACACGCGCAGGCCGGTGGCATAGAGAAGCTCGAGCATGGCCCTGTCGCGATGGCCCAGCGGTTCGTCGGTATTCGGCGCGTTGAGGAGCGCATCGACCTCGTCCTCCGACAGCGTTTTCGGCAACGAGCGACCAATACGAGGCATCTCGATATCGGCGGTGGGGTCCGAGGCACGCATTCCCTCGCGCATGATGTAGCGGAAAAAGCGGCGAAAGCTGGACAATTGACGCGCCGTAGAACGCGGTTTCGCGCCGCTTTCCACACGCTTGGCAATAAAATCGAGCAAGTCCGACTTGTCGGCCATTTCGATCGACTTGTCGATTTCCGACAGGCCGCGACCCAGCGTCATCAGGTCGGCCCTGTAGGCGCCCAAGGTATTCTTGGATAGACCACGCTCCATCCAGATAGCGTCAAGGAAACGGTCAACGAGCTCTTCCGAGCGTTGCACCACTTCCGTTCCCGTCGTGCTTGTCTTGTTGCTACTGCCCATAAACATCCAACTTGTTTGTCGCGCAATCCTTTGCTGCGAATCTATTGCTTGTCCCAACGGCGCCGGCAGACTGTTAGCATACGCGGTTCCAGGTATCGGATCGTTGTATCAGTCGCGCCGAGCAGACCAAACGTAAGGTTCGCCAAGCGACGGATTTTTCAAGGATTCTGAGTATGCTGGCGTTAGGCCAAACTCGGCGTGATCGCTGTCACAGATTAATGAAGGCGTTAACATAAAGTGAACTGGGTCACAATTGGCCTGCAAATAATCTGGGGGCTCTTTGCCTGGCTATCGTTTGTCGTGGCCGTAATTTGTGCCTTGCTAATCGCAATTCTGGTCCCTGGCAAGGAACGACGACAACGACTGGCCGCGCTGGCCTGCAGAGTAGTATTCGTCTTGCCGCGCATCGAGGTTAGCGCCGTCGGTCTTGAGCGGTTGCCCGCGGAGAGCTGCGTCGTTGTCGCGAACCACGCCAGTTACATTGATGGTGTACTGCTCAAAGGATACCTGCCTTCTCGCTTCAATTTTGTGATCAAAGGCGAAATGCGGAACATTCCCATTGCCCATTTTCTGCTGCGCCGCGCCGGCGCCAGGTTCGTCGCGCGAGATCAGCATGCCGCCAGCGCGCGTGACGCTCGACAAATCGTCAAGGCGGCGCAGGTAGGAGAGTCGCTCGCACTATTCCCCGAAGGAACGTTTCGCGCGGAACCGGGCGTTGGCCGATTTCGACCCGGTGCGTTTGTCGCTGCCGTACGCGGCAATATGCCGGTCGTACCGGTTGCTATCAGCGGCACGCGTTACATGCTACCGGCGGGTCGTCTGCTACCACGGCGCATCGCGCTTCGATTCGAGGTTTTGCCGGCGATCAGGCCGAACGACCCGCACTTCAGTGACAGCCGGGCGCTCGCCGAAACGGCTAGACGGCGCATTCTGGAGGTACTTGATGAGCCGGCTCTTTCAGCCGGACCGGAGGACTCGGCAGGCGCGGCATCTAACTAATCCATAGTATTGCGCGACAACAGATAATGCAGGAAAGTACTGTGCCGGATCGCGTTGCGGCGCCGGGTAGTTTGGAGAAGAGCCATGAGCACTGACCCCGTTGTTATTGTTGCGGCCAAACGCACGCCTATCGGCGCGTTCCAGGGGGCGCTCGCCGGCGCGACGGCGCCTCAACTCGGTGCGGCAGCAATCCGCGCGGTAATCGACGATGCCGGAATCGAAGCACGGGATATCGACCAGGTACTGATGGGCTGTGTTCTGCCTGCCGGGCAGGGGCAGGCGCCCGCTCGGCAAGCGTCACTCGGCGCCGGAATTCCCGACGGAGTCCCCTGCACCACCGTCAACAAGATGTGCGGCTCCGGCATGGAAACGATTATCCTCGGCCACGACAGGATCGGGGCAGGCAGCGCCGCGATAGTGGTGGCCGGTGGCTTTGAATCAATGAGCAACGCGCCCTACCTGTTGCCGAAGGCTCGTGAGGGCTACCGAATGGGCCACCAGCAAACACTGGACCACATGTTCTACGACGGCCTGCAGGATCCGTATGAGAATCAGATGATGGGCCATTTTGCGCAGGTAACAGCGGATAAATACGAGTTTACGCGCGAGCAAATGGACGCGTTTGCAATCGAATCGGTCAATCGCGCGCAGCGCGCCGTCGCTGACGGCACGTTCACCGAACAAATCGCGCCGGTAACGATCAGCGGGCGTCGAGGCGACGTCACGGTCGCAAGCGACGAAACGCCCGGCAAAGTCAGCGTCGAAAAGATCCCGACGTTAAGACCCGCATTCCGGAAGGACGGTACGGTGACGGCGGCCACGTCGTCATCGATATCCGACGGCGCCGCCGCGATCATTCTTATGCGAGCGTCGGAGGCGAAGAAACGCGGCTTGGCGCCGCTGGCCAGGATTGTCGCCCACTCCGCATTCGCGCACGAACCGGCCTGGTTTACGACGGCCCCGGTGTTCGCTCTGAAGAACCTTCAGGATCGCTTGAACTGGACTCCGGACGACGTCGACCTTTACGAAGTTAACGAAGCATTCGCCGTGGTCACGATGGCAGCGATGCAGGATGTCGGCATCGAACACACGAAGGTCAATGTGAATGGCGGCGCCTGCGCACTGGGTCACCCGATTGGCGCCACCGGTTGCCGTATCACGGTGACCTTGCTGCATGCCCTCCGCGACCGCGGGCTGAAACGCGGCATCGCAACACAATGCATCGGCGGTGGCGAGGCAACCGCTATCGCTCTGGAGATCGAATAAGGGGAGTTCAGTGCATCTATCGAACGCCAAAGCCGTCATCACTGGCGGCGCGTCGGGATTGGGTTTTGCGACGGCCGAGCGCGTTATCGCCGCCGGTGGCCACGCCGTAATCCTGGACATTAACGATGAGCAGGGTAAAGCGGCGGCCGCAAAGCTGGGCGCAAACGCCCGCTACCTTACAACGGATGTTTCCGACGAAATGTCCGTGAAAGCGGCGGTCAAGGAAGCTGATGACTTCATGGATGGCATCACGCTTGCGGTAAACTGCGCCGGGATCGCAACCGCCGGCCGCACGCTTGGCCGCGAGGGTCCCTGGCCCACGGAAAATTTCAATCGCGTAATCCAGGTTAATCTCATCGGGACCTATAACGTAACCAAAGAGAGTGCGGCAGTTATGCAGCTCAACGATCCGAACGAGAATGGGGAGCGCGGTGTCGTCGTCAGTACCGCATCGATCGCTGCGTTCGAGGGCCAGATCGGCCAGGCCGCCTATTCGGCCTCCAAAGGTGGCGTGGTCGGCATGATGCTACCCCTGGCCAGGGAATTCGCGCAGTTTGGCATTCGCGTCAACACGATCGCGCCGGGCATATTCATGACACCGATGATGGCCGGTATGCCCGAGGAAGTTCAGGAGTCGCTCGGCAAGCAGGTGCCGTTTCCGCCGCGCCTTGGCCATCCCGAGGAGTATGCGGACGCGGTGGCATTTATTTACGGCAATGCGATGGTCAACGGAGAGACGATCCGCGTCGACGGCGCGATCCGCATGCAGCCGAAATAGTCGGCCACCACCCCCTTCCCTTCCACCTTTTCGGAGGCGGGGGCCCCGGTTTGGGTGTTCCTCTCGCTTAACCTCGCTCGGCGTCCTGCCTCGCTCGCATCGGGCTCCGCTTGCTTTGGCGTCCATGCGTCGCTGCGCTTCGCACGACGCTCGAGGAACACCCAAACCGGGGCCCTCTCACAGCCGATCCCGCCCACACGGCGTGATTGAATGGCGGCGAGCGTGGGGATGTCTCACAAAGCGAGTTTGCGAAGCACTGTCCGAGCGACTGAGAGATCGCCACGATCGCCGCTGATGTCTGGGTGGGTGTCGCGGTCGGCAGACGCTACATATTCGCGTAGTTGGGTCCGCCGCCGCCTTCCGGCACATCCCAGACGATATTCTGGCTCGGATCCTTGATATCGCAGGTTTTGCAATGCACACAATTCTGCGCGTTGATCTGAAAACGCGGCGCGCCGTCCTCTTCCACGATTTCATAAACGCCGGCTGGACAATAGCGCTGCGCGGGTTCGTCGTAATAGGGCAAATTGAAAGCGACCGGTAGTGAGTCATCTTTGAGCTTCAGGTGCGACGGCTGGTCTTCTTCATGATTGGTGCTCGAGAGGAACACGGAGGACAGCTTGTCGAACGTAATGACGCCGTCCGGTTTCGGGTAATCAATCGGCTTCGCGTCAGCGGCCTTGTCCAGGGACTCATGATCCGGATCTTTGTTGCGCCAGGTAAATGGCAACTTGCCAAAGAAGATGTTCTGGTCGATAAACGCGAATGCTGCCCCCCAGAACATGCCGAGCTTGTGCAGACCCGGACCGAAGTTTCGGCCACGGTGCAGTTCCTTGTATACCCAGGAGTTCGTCACGCTGACCTCGAAATCGGCGAGCTCCGATTGGCCGGCATCACCTGCGGCCAGCGCCTTCTGAATACTTTCCGCCGCCAGCATCCCGGTCTTGATCGCCGTATGTGCTCCCTTGATCTTCACGCCGTTGAGAAATCCCGCACCGCATCCAACCAGCATGCCACCCGGAAATGCGAGTTTTGGCAACGACTGCAGCCCGCCCTTGTTGACAGCGCGCGCACCGTAAGCCACGCGTTTGCCACCGTCGAGATACATGCGGATCTTCGGATGCAGCTTCCAGCGCTGAAATTCATCGAACGTCGAAAGATGCGGGTTGCGGTAGTTAAGCGCGATGATCAGACCCAGATAGACCTTGTTATTGGCGGCGTGGTAGAGGAAACCGCCGCCCTCGGTACGGTTGTCGAGCGGCCAGCCCGTCGTATGCACGACGAGACCCTCTTGATGTTTGGCGGGATCTATTTCCCACACTTCCTTGATGCCGATGCCGTAATGCTGCGGATCTGAATTTTCGCGGAGTCCGAATCGCTCGATGACCTGTTCGCTGAGACTGCCGCGCACACCTTCGGCAAAGATCGTGTACTTCCCGGTCAGCTCGTAGCCGGGCTGGTAGGAACTCTTTTTCTGCCCGTCCTTGCCAATGCCCATATCGCTGGTCGCGACACCTGTTACCCTGCCATCGCCGTCATAAAGTATTTCCGAAGCTGCGAAGCCCGGAAATATGTTGGCGCCCATCGCCTCAGCCTGCTCGCCCAACCACTGGCAAAGCTGACCAAGGCTTATAATGTAATTGCCTTCGTTGTGCATGGGCCTCGGCAAGAACAGGCCCGGTACACGCACCGCGCCGGTGTCGCTCGTGAGGTAGTGCACTAGATCGCCCGACACGGCCGTTTTGACCGGCGCACCATTTTGCTTCCAGTCGGGCAAGAGTTCGTCGAGCCCCGACGGTTCGAATACGTTACCCGACAAGATATGCGCTCCAATCTCGGATCCTTTCTCGACGACCACAACGGAAAGGCTGTCGTCGAGCTGCAAGAGGCGGCATGCCGCGGCGAGGCCCGCCGGACCACCACCAACGATTACGACGTCGAATTCCATCGATTCGCGTTCATTCGGTTCCGACATTGTTCAAAGTGCTCCTGTTCGTGTTGTCGCGTATCTTATCAGTCTCTATGCTGGACTTAATAACACCGAGCTGATCTTGCCGAGCCGCGCCGTCGACGCAAATACAGGATTGAAGGTAGTTTGAATATACGCGAAGCCTACAATGACAGCCTGCGCCGTCAGGGCCACGCTGAAGACGCAGCACAGCTGGAAATCATTGGCAAGCTTGAGGATCTGCAGAACCGCCTCGCCGCGCGCCGTCCAGCGTCAGGTGGCCTTGCCGGCTTATTCAAGAAACGGCTGGAGAAGCAGAAGACGAGCGTCCGCGGCCTGTATCTTTGGGGAGGGGTCGGGCGAGGGAAGACGTTTCTCATGGACCTGTTCTTCGAGACCCTGCCAATCAAAGCCAAGAAGCGCATCCATTTTCATCGCATGATGCGGGAAGTCCACAACGCCAGAAAAGCACTCGGCAATGTGTCGGACCCTTTGGATAAAGTAGCCGCCAATATCGCACGAAAAACGCGTGTACTGTGTTTCGATGAGTTTTTTGTCAGCGACATTGGCGATGCAATGATACTCGGACGCCTGCTCGACGGACTGTTCAGCCGCGGCGTCACACTTGTAGCGACCTCCAACTCGAAGCCGGATGATCTGTACAAGGACGGCCTGCAGCGGCGGCGCTTCTTGCCGGCTATCGATGCGCTGAATCGACAGACGGAGGTCCTGCAACTGGAGGGTGGCGTCGACTACCGGCTGAGATTGCTTGAGAAAGCAGGAACGTATTTGTGCCCGGATGATGAAGCCGCAGCGAATAAACTCGCGTTCTTTTTCGACGAGTCCGCGTCCAGCGAGATTCGCCGCGATCCGCGTCTTGACGTCAACGGCCGTGAGATTCCTGCGCGTAAATGCGCGAAGGGCATCGCCTGGTTCAAATTCGAGCAGATCTGTGACGGTCCCCGGAGCCAGGCGGACTACATCGAGATTGCTCGCTGGTACCCGACCGTCATTATCTCCGGCGTGCCGGTGCTGGACGCCACGCTCGAGAACCAGGCGCGACGGTTCATTGCGCTGGTCGACGAATTCTATGACCGGCGGGTAAAGCTGATTCTCTCGGCCGAGGCCGAAGTTGGCGCACTGTACCGTGGAGATCGGCTGGCCTTCGAATTCGATCGGACCGTCAGTCGCCTGATCGAAATGCAATCGACCGAGTACCTCGCCCTGCCCCATCTCGCGTGATAAATTGGTGTAAATGAGTGACGAACTGATACTCGAGGAATTCCTGCCGTACCGGCTTGCCGTGCTTTCGCACACCGTCAGCACGACCATCGCGCAGGTCTACGAGGAGCGCTTCAGCCTGTCGATCCCGGAATGGCGAGTCATTGCGATTCTCGGTCGTTACCCGGGGTTGTCGGCTGTGGAAGTCGCTGAACGTACCGTCATGGACAAGGTCGCGGTCAGCCGCGCCGTCTCCAAGCTTCTCAAGAACGGACGTATCGACCGTCAGTTTGCAGATGCCGATCGACGGCGCTCAATCCTCAATCTATCTCAAGAGGGGCGCCGGGTGCACAATGAAATTGCGCCGCTTGCCCTTCAGTTCGAGCGCGAGCTACTTGAGGGGCTTAGCGCCGATGACCTGGCGAAGCTCGATTTCATCATGGAGCACCTTTTGCAACGCGCACGCGTACTCGGCAAGGATTGATCAAGCGTCGCCGTTGTCACCGATTTCGGTGCGAACGCTCAACAATTCCGGAAAGAACTCGGTATCCAGCGCCTTCTTCAGGAATGGCACGCCGGACGACCCGCCGGAACCACGCTGATACCCGATAATCCTCTCGACGGTCTTCATGTGACGGAAGCGCCAGAACTGGAAGTTGTTGCCGATATCAACGAGCGTTTCACAGGCTTCATAACGATCCCAATGCCTGACACGATCATGGTAGATCGTGCCCAGGGTCGCGATGACCTCTGGATCCTCATCCCTGACCTCGCTGAAATCGCGATCGATCACGCCCTTCGGTATCGCCATACCCCGGCGCGCAAGATAGATCAGGAATTCATCGTACAGACTCGGTGACTCCAGCGCAGTCAGCAATCGCGCCCGCCACTCTGGCTGGTGCTGATGCACGCTCAATGTGGAGCGGTTCTTGTTACCCAGCAGGAATTCAAGAATCCGGTATTGAGCAGACTGGAACCCCGACGCCTTGCCGAACACGTGCCGGAACTCGGCATATTCGCTGGGTGTCAGCGTCTCCAATACCGTCCACTGGTCATTCAGCTGATTCTGGATATGCCGGACTCGAGCGAGATTCTTGACGGCTGGGGCGAGCAGGTCTTGCTGGATGTTTCTGATCGCGCCCCTGATTTCATGGATGGCGAGCTTCATCCAAAGCTCCGCAACCTGGTGTTGAACGATGAATAGCATTTCGTCGTGGTGCGGCGGCTCGCTCAGTGGGTGCTGGGCGGAGAGCAGCTTATCCAGCTGCAAGTAGCCCCCATAATCATCGTCGCGCGACAAATCCGTAAAAATCGATTGCTCAACTTCGCGTTTGTTCATCGGGGTGTTCCTGCGCGTGTCACAGATATGCATTGTAGGCTATTTGCAGCGCGTTCCGATGCCTTGAAGAAATTTGTTGCTGAAGTAATTACTGTATAATGCGACGCGTTTCCCAGAGGCCAAGAAGAAGTACCTGCGGTACGCAGAATTGCCACAAACCTGTCAACCTTTCGGGCCGGCAATTCGGTCGGAGCAAATACAGTGACACCAAGTGAAAACCGTCGGGGCGGAGACATCAGGCAAGTAATTGTCGATGCGATTGTCTCATCGCGCGTAAGGTCACGTTATCTCAAGAGTCCGTCGCAGGTCAGGCTGTATCTCAAGCAATACTTTGCAGACGTGCCGGTTGATGATCTGCAGGGCCGTGATGAAAAAGTCATGGCGCGGGTTGCGCTTGACCATCTCGAGTTCGGCGCGAAGCGCCGCAAGAATGAAGCTCTGATCCGCATATTCAACCCGACCGAGAAAGAGCACGGCTACACGTCGGACTACACGTTTGTGGAAATGGTCAACGACGACATGCCGTTCCTGGTGGACTCCGTCGCAGCGGCGATCAATAGCCATAGCATGGTCGTGCACATGACGATCCACCCGATCATCTCGATCGTGCGCGACGGAGCCGGAAAGACTGCCGCTATTTCTCGACCGGATGATGACGACGCGAGCTCCGAATCGTTTATCCGATTCGCGATCGACCGGGAAACCGATGCGACGGAACTCAAGCGCCTGCACCAGGAAATCAAAAAGGTACTCACGGACGTCAGGCGGGCGGTTCGTGACTGGGGCAAAATGCGACAGGCCATGCGCGACACGTCAGAGCTGCTGGTTAATGGGCCGGCAGGTGTCGATCCGTTGCTGAGAACCGAAAGCCAGGCCCTGCTCAACTGGATGGCGGATGAACACTTCACGTTCCTTGGCTACCGCGAGTATTCGCTGTCGCGACGTGGCAAGCGCGTATTTCTGAACTCGGTAAAAGGCTCCGGGCTCGGAATCCTCAGCCAGGAAGACCGTGGCACGACGAGTATCGAACTCACGGCCGAAATGCGCCGCCTGACGCGTTCGCGAGACTGGTTGATACTGACCAAGGCAAATTCCCGCTCGACAGTTCATCGCCCCGCTTTCCTCGATTACGTGGGCGTGAAGATCTATGACGAGGACGGCAACGCCGTCGGAGAACGGCGTTTTATCGGGCTGCTGACGTCGGTGGCCTACAGCGAGAGCCCGAGGAATATTCCGCTGCTGCGCCATAAGATCCGACTGATATTCGAACGTGCGGACGTGGATGCATCCGGACATCGGGGCAAGGCCCTGATGCATATCATAGAAACATTCCCTCGCGAGGAGCTGTTTCAAAGCTCGGTGCAGGATCTCGCCCGCACGATGGTCGGCATTCTGAACCTGCAGGATCGTCAGCGGGTCAAGTTCTTCCTCCGCCGAGATGCGTTCCGACGCTTCTTTTCGTGTCTCGTTTTTGTGCCACGAGAAAAGTATACGACCGGGATCAGACGGCGAATCGAGACGCTGCTGACGCTGGCGTTCGGCGGCAAATCCGTTGACTCCTCCGTCCAGATTTCCGATTCCGCGCTGGCGCGTGTGCACATCATCGTGCGCACACCGGACGGTGAACGCCCGCGGATCAGTATCCAGCACATCGAAGAGCAAATCGCGGACCTCGTAATCACCTGGGCGGATCGGCTGCAGACGGAGTTGATAAAACGGTTTGGCCCCGACGAGGGCGGTCGGCTGTATCACGCCTACCGCCAGGTTTTCCCCGCGGGTTTCCAGGAAGACACAGACCCCCGGGAGGCCTGCGCCGATGTGCAACAGATTGACGACATGTTGCGCAACAATAAATCGCGCGCGGTAAACCTCTACATTCCGCCGGATTCGGCGCCGGGCCACATGCATTTCATCGTTTATAGCATGGACGAGCCGCTGGCCTTGTCGGAAGCCCTGCCTGTTCTCGAGCATATGGGCGTTGATGTCTACACAGAGCGCCCGTACGAAGTAAAGCTGACGCCTGGTGAGGTGTTCTGGATTCAGGACTTTCACCTGCGACACGAAAGCGATGCGGCCGTGGACATCGACGCGGTTTCGGACAGATTCGAAGACTGTTTCATGGCGGTGCTGCGCGGCGACGCTGAAAACGATGGTCTGAACAGGCTCGTTGTCAGCGCGGGGCTTGACTGGCGGCAGACGGCATTATTGCGTTGTTATGCCAAACACATTTTGCAGCTCGGCGTACCCTTCAGTCAGACGTACATGGAAGACGTGCTCGTCGCGCATGCCGGACTTGCGGGTTTGCTGGTACGACAGTTCGAACTCCAGTTCGATCCGGAGCTGTCGAAAACCAAACGCGCCCGCGAATTGAGAAACACGGTCGCAGCCGTCAAGCGCCACATTGCCAAGGCCCAGCATGTAGATGAAGATCGCATACTGACAGCGTTTGCGGGTGGTATCGATGCCACGCTTCGCAGCAACTACTTTCAACGAGTCGATGGCACCGATACGCCGAAATCCTACATTTCGATAAAGCTGGATCCGGCGCTGCTCCCCGAAATACCATTGCCGCGGCCTCGATTCGAGGTCTTCGTGTACTCGCCCGAGGTCGAAGGTGTGCATTTGCGGGCAGGGGATATTGCGCGCGGCGGGCTGCGATGGTCGGATCGACGTGAAGACTTCCGCACGGAGATCCTGGGCCTGATGAAGGCCCAGGTCGTCAAGAATACGGTCATCGTTCCAACGGGCGCCAAAGGCGGCTTTTTCCCGAAGCGCGCTCCGGTCGGCGATCGCGAGGCCATTCTGGAAAACGGCATTCAGTGCTACAAGACGTTCATTCGGGGGCTGCTGGACCTGACCGACAATGTGGTTGGAGACGCGGTCGTCACACCGGATCGCATCGTTCGCCGTGACGGCGATGACCCGTACCTGGTAGTGGCCGCCGACAAAGGCACGGCGACCTTCTCTGACATCGCCAACTCAATTTCCACGGAATACGGGTTCTGGCTCGATGATGCGTTTGCATCCGGCGGATCAGCGGGTTATGACCATAAGGGTATGGCGATTACGGCGCGCGGCGCCTGGGAAGCGGTTAAACGGCATTTCCATGAACTTGGTGTAAACACGCAGAAGGATCCATTCACGGTCGCCGGTATCGGCGATATGAGCGGCGACGTGTTCGGTAACGGTATGCTGCTGTCGAAAAAGATCAAACTGGTCGCAGCGTTTAACCACCGTGACATATTTCTTGACCCGAAACCCGATCCGGCGGCGAGCTATCGTGAGCGGGCACGTCTTTTTCGTAAACACGGATCGACGTGGCACGATTACAACCCATCGTTGATTTCGAAGGGTGGCGGCGTTTTTTCACGCCAGAACAAGACAATCCGCCTGAGTCCCGAGGTCAGGCGACTGCTCGACGTCGACGATGCTTCATTGCAGCCCGACGAGCTGATTCGCGCGATTCTCCGGATGCCCGTCGAACTCTTGTGGAACGGCGGCATCGGGACATACGCGAAAGCCAGTACCGAAGGCCATTCGGACGTCGGCGATCGCAGTAATGATTCGGTACGCGTAGACGCCAATGAATTGCGCTGCCGGGTCGTTGGCGAGGGTGGCAATTTGGGTTTCACGCAGCGCGCTCGTGTCGAATACAGCCTGCACGGCGGCCGCATCAACACCGATTTCATCGACAACTCGGCCGGCGTCGACTGCAGCGACAGGGAGGTCAATATAAAAATCCTGCTCGGAGACGTCGCCAAGAAGCGAGGCATGACACGCAAGCGGCGTGACGAGCTGCTGGCTTCAATGACGGACGAGGTTGCCGATCTGGTTCTCAGGAACAACTATCTGCAAACACAGTCGATCAGCATGAGCGAAAGATTGTCTGCCGATCGCATCGATGAGACCGCACGTCTTATTACGTCTCTGGAGCGCACCGGTCTGCTCGACCGAGACCTCGAATATTTGCCCAGTGATACTGAGATCGAGGATCGTCGCAGCCGCAAGCAGGGGCTGACCCGGCCAGAACTCGCTGTCGTGTTGAGCTACGCAAAGATCGACCTTTACGACGGGCTTATCGAATCGGAAGACACGCTCGAGGACTTCCTTAGAATCGATCCGCAGAGGTATTTCCCGCCGGTTCTAAGGCGCCGCTACGTCAAACTGATCCCGACCCACCGACTGAGCCGGCAAATCCTTGCAACGCTTATCGCGAATGCGCTCGTGAACCGAATGGGTCCCGCGTTCGTCAAGCGTGCGCAGAATGATACCGGCGCGGACATAGTAACGATCGCTCGAGCGTATGAAGTGGCGCGCATCATTTGCCGCGCAATGCCACTGTTGCGAACGATCGAATCGCTGGATGACAAGATTCCCGCAAGCGCGCAGCTGTCGATGATGTTCGAGGTCAGCAGGACGCTACGCCATGCCTGCTACTGGTTGATCGAGCATTACGGCGACCATCTCGACATCGTCGAGGCCGTGGAGCGCCTGAAAGACAGAATGGCGCGCATTTACACCCGCTCGGGCACCTACCTGTCGAAGGCCAGCCGCCGGCGAAATGCAGAAGCAGAGGCCCAGTGGATCGAGCTGGGCGTGCCGAAAGACCTTGCGCATCGCATGTCCCTGCTGTTGGTGACACGCGCCGCCCTGGATATTGCCGACGTCTCCGCGGAGCGCGGGCGAGATGTCATTGATACGGCACGCATATACGCAAAACTGAACGACGTGCTGGGATTGCAGTGGCTGCACAACCGCGCCGAGGACCTCAAGGTCAGCGGCCGATGGCAGGCGATGGCGCGCAGCAATCTTCGCGAGGAGTTCTACCGAATCCGCAGAGACATCGCATTGCGACTATTGACTCGCCGAGGCAAACTCGACGGTCGTATCGTCGCGAAGAAATGGCTGGCAAAGCACGAACAGGAAGTCGGGCGATTCTGCGCCATGACAGACGAGATGAGGCTGCGCGGTCACTATGACTTTGCTACGCTGTCGGTGGCCGCACAGGAGCTGCGCGACCTGACACTGAGCTGACAATCATGCGACTTTCGTCGCTAATTAAATCGGAGAAGCAATGGCTGGCAAGCTAATACTATGCCGTCACGGGCAGAGTGACTGGAACCTGAAGAATCTCTTCACTGGCTGGACGGACGTCGATCTGACCGAGCAAGGCATACAGGAAGCAATAGACGCCGGGCAGCTCTTATCCCAAATGGGATTCGGGTTTGACGTCGCGTACACGTCGGTCCTGAAACGCGCCATTCGCACCTTGTGGTACATGCTCGATGAGATGGACCTCATGTGGATTCCGGTTGTTCGCGACTGGCGCCTGAATGAGCGTCACTACGGCGCGCTGCAGGGACTCAACAAGGCCGAGACCGCGGCCAAGTATGGCGACGAACAGGTACACATCTGGCGCCGCAGCTACGATATTCCGCCGCCGCCGCTGGACGACGACGACGAACGTCATCCTTCTTTCGACCCTCGTTACAAGGGGGTTGCCGATTTACCCGGGACGGAGTCGCTGATGCTGACGCTGCAGAGAGTGTTGCCGTGTTGGGCGGAGTTGATCGCACCGGATCTCAAAGCCGGAAAGGATGTACTGGTCGCGGCTCACGGCAACAGCCTGCGCGCCCTGGTCAAGATGCTCGATGAAGTCTCGGACGAGGAGATTACCGGCTTCAACATTCCGACGGGCATTCCGCTCGCCTATGAACTCGATGATGACCTCAAACCCGTGTCGCGGGAATTTCTGGGCGATCCCGAAGAGGTCGCCAAAGCGGCCGCGGCCGTCGCGGCGCAGGGCAAAGCGAAGTGATCCTGGCGCTCGGCGAGCGAGCGCCTGTATTGGAAGGTCGCGAACATTTCGTCGCGCAGAGCGCGATGGTGATCGGCAGCGTGCGCCTCGGACACCAGTCCAGCGTCTGGTTCAACTGCGTCCTGCGAGGGGACAACGACTGGCTCGAGATCGGCGAGCGCAGCAATATCCAGGACGGCTGTATCCTGCACGCGGATCCCGGCATTCCGTTGATCATCGGAGACGGCGTCACCGTTGGGCACAGCGCGATGTTGCACGGCTGTACGATTGGGGATGACTCACTGATTGGTGTTGGCAGCACGCTGTTGAACAACGCAACGATAGGGCGCAACTGCATTGTCGGCGCTAATGCGTTGGTCACCGAAAACAAGAAATTCCCGGACGGCTCGCTGATACTCGGGTCCCCCGCCAAGCGCGTCCGCGAACTTAGCGACGAGGAAATAGCTGATATCGGGCGGTCAGCCGATCTGTATGTCCGGAACGCCCGGCGCTATAACGAGCAGCTGTCTGGCCCGGACATCGCATCGGTATGACGCGCTCTCGCTGAGTCTCTGATCGCCTGAAGCATTTTCCTCGCTCGGCAATAGACACCGTTATTCCGCTCACTCGGAAAATCCGTCAGCCAACCAGATCCTCGACCGATCTTACGCGCCAACCGGCGCAATATCCGGGCCAGCCCGGATATCGCATCGGTATGACGCGCTAGGATTGCTGACTCGGGTCGGACCGGAGCTTCTTGCGAGCAGGGTCGATCACCCGGACCAGGCCTTCCTGAGATGTCGATGCAACCAGCTTGCCACCTTCAGTAAACAGCTGACCGCGGGCAAAACCACGTGCTCCCGATGCGTTCGGGCTGTCCATCGAGTACAGCAGCCACTCATCCATTCGGAAACCGCAATGAAACCAGAGCGCGTGATCGAGGCTGGCCATAATGACGCTGCCGCGGGTCATTGACAGGCCATGCGGCAACGTCGATGTCGCGAGCAGTTCGAAATCGGAAACGTACGCGAGCAGATTCTGATGCAGGGTGAAATCATCAGGCAAGCGATCAACGGCGCGTATCCAGACGTGCTTCCGAGGCTCCAATTTTCGCCGCCGATCCAGACTCAGCGGCTCGACCGGTCGAAATTCGAAGGGGCGCTTGTGGGTCATGAAACGGCGCAACTTCACGGGAACCTTCTCGAGCACATCCGACGCAACTTCGGTCAGGTCCTTGAGACCATCCGGCGGCGGTACGTCCGGCATTTCAGCCTGGTGCTCCAACCCCTTTTCCGGCGCCTGGAACGATGCTGCAAGGTTCAGTATCGGCCGGCCATGCTGTATCGCAACCACACGTCGGTTCGAGAAACTCCCGCCGTCGCGTGCGCGGTCGACATCATAGATGATCGGCGCATTCACATCGCCACGGCGCAGGAAATAGGCGTGCAGCGAATGCGCCACCCTTCCCTCTACCGTGTGCTGTGCGGCCGACAGCGCCTGTCCGACTACCTGACCACCGAACACCTGTGGGCTGCCGATGTCCCGGCTGTCGCCACGAAATATATTGTCCTCGATCCGCTCGAGCTGCAAAAGCGCAATCAGGTCTGTGAGAACCGGATGCATGCTGGCGGCCTTTACCGTCAGCCAGCGTCTGTGAGGCCACCGTCGACGGTGATGCCCGTACCACTGACAAACACCGCGTCATCGCTGGCGAGAAACAGCGCAACCTTGGCGATATCCACGGGCTCGGCCAGACGCTTCGCGGCGGATCGCCGAATACAGTGGTCCCTGAAGGCTGTATCTTTCTGATAAACACCGCGACTTGCCGGGGTCATGACGGCACCGGGCTGAATATAGTTTGCCGTGATCGAGAATTCCCCGGCCTCGGCAGCAAGTGCACGAGTAATGTCTGCAAGGTCCTGCTCGGCATAGGCACTTGCCGCATCGCCATCCCGGTCGAAACAGCTGCGCAGCAAACCGATGTTGATGATTCGACCTTGTGGGCTTTTTTTCAGAAACGGTAATGCCCCGCGACACAGGGCGATGGTGAGCTCCGCCCTGGCCTGCAGGAGGCCTGTCAGTTTTTCGTTAATCTCGCTGACAGGCGCATCGGGCCGTAATGGCAAATCAATGATCAGGATATCAATACCGCCCAGCTTATCCGTCGCTTGCTCCAGAATTGTCGGTATCGCTGTGACGTCGTTCATTGAGACCGACAAGCCGGTGATGCCTTTGACGCGCTCGTAATGCTGCTCGATGCCGCTGTTCTTGGCGCCAACGGCGACCACGGTCGCACCGTGCTTGGTGAGAGTGCGAGCAATCGCCTCGCCGATGCCGTCGGCCGCGTTTATGACAAGCGCGTTGAGCCCGTAAAGGCGTAGTGGGTCGCCCATGTTTGGTCCTTGAGTGTTGCTGCTAAAATCTGGTTCTAATCCGGGAATGCATAGTCGGCGAATTGCTTGCGCAATTCAATCTTCTTGATCTTGCCCGTCGCCGTATGCGGCAATTCTTCGACGAAAGCAACGTCGTTGGGTATCCACCAGTCGGCGACTTTGCCGCGGAAATAAGCAAGCAGGTCCTCTTTACTGACGTCCTGGCCCTCTGCCCGTACGATAATGAGCAGCGGACGCTCGGTCCACTTGGGATGTGCAACGCCAATTACCGCGGCTTCCGCAACCGCCGGATGGCCCATGGCCGCATTCTCGAGCTCGATTGAGCTGATCCACTCGCCGCCCGACTTGATCACGTCCTTGGTCCGATCGGTGATCGCCATGTAGCCCTGCGGGTCAATGGTTGCGACATCACCGGTATCGAACCAGCCGTCATCGGTGTGCGTGCCGGCACCGCCTTCCAGTTTGAAATAGTCGCTGCATATCCACGGACCACGAACCTGGAGCGCGCCGTAAGCGACGCCGTCCCACGGCAGCTCATGCCCGTCATCGTCCACGATGCGCAGTTCGCAGCCGAAAATTCCGCGACCAGCCTTGGTCGCGAGATCGAGTCTTTCATCATCCGTCAACGATTCGAGCCCCGCCTTGATTGAATTACAGGTACCGAGAGGACTCATCTCCGTCATGCCCCAGCCCTGTCGCAGCTCGACACCGTGTTTGTCGCGAAATTCCTCGATCATCGAGCGCGGCACTGCGGCGCCGCCGACCAGCGTGTACTTGAGCTTGTCGAGGCGCTTCTCTTCGCCGGCGCAATACTGCAGCAGGGCCAGCCAGACGGTCGGCACGCCGAGCGCCATCGTTACGTTTTCCGAATCGAGCAGTTCGAACAACGCGGCGCCGTCGCCCATCTTGGGGCCGGGGAAGACGATCTTGGCCCCGACCATGAGGCACGAATAGGGCACGCCCCAGGCATTGACATGGAACAAAGGTACGACCGGTAACACGCAGTCGGTGCTTGAAAGATTCATGACATCCGGTGCCGGAGCCACGTAGGCGTGCAGCACCGTCGAGCGGTGATCGTAAAGCACGCCCTTCGGATCGCCGGTCGTGCCGGACGTGTAGCACAGCGCCGACGCCGACCGCTCGTCCAGTTCGGGCCACACATAGTCCGAAGACTCGGCGCCAATCAGCGTCTCGTAACAGACCACGTTCGGTAACGAGGTCTCCGGCATGTGGGCCTCATCGGTCATGACCACGAAACCCTCGACATTTTCGATCTGCGGGAGCAACTTCTCGAGCAGCGGCACGAACATGACATCCGTGAATATCCAGCGGTCCTCGGCGTGATTGATGATGAAAATGAGCTGTTCGGGAAAAAGGCGGGGATTGATCGTGTGACAGACATAACCAGCGCCGCTGATACCGTAATATAGTTCCAGATGTCGGTAGTCGTTCCACGCGATAGTCGCAATCCGATCGCCATGGCTGAGGCCGAGCTTATCCAGCGCGTTCGCCAGCTGCCTGGAGCGGCCGACGGCATCCCTGATGGTGCAGCGATGACGCGGATTGTCCGCCGTTACAGAAACGATTTCACGATCGCCGTGAAATCTCGCCGCATGCTCTGCGATCGAGGAAATCAGCAAAGGCCTGTTCATCATCAATCCGTGCATAGTTGCTTCCCCTGGTGTCAGTCGTTACTCGTTCGGCAGGACGGGCGCCATTCGACAGTCTGGATCCCTGCTAAGCTTTTCCCGCCGGCCACGCATCGAACGTGTGATGGGCCCGTCCGCGTCGAACATAAAGCTTACCCAATCCTGGCCAGCTTTTGGCCATAATGGAACATTACCATCATAAGCCATTTTGGAAATCTCGATGAACAGGGACAGCACAATCAAGGTGGGACTTGCGCAAATCGCGCCGGTCTGGCTCAGCCGAGCGAAAACGCTCGAAAAGATCGGTGCCTGGGTCGAATCGGCCGCGGATGAAGGCTGTCAGCTTGTCGTTTTCGGCGAGGCGCTTGTACCAGGTTACCCGTTCTGGGTCGAGCGGACCGATGGGGCGAGGTTCGAATCAGAACTGCAGAAATCACTCTACTCGCACTACGTGAGCCAGTCCGTTTGCATCGAAGACGGTGACCTGGATGACATTTGCCGCGTCGCTCGCGAGAGGTCTGTCGCCGTCTACCTCGGCACCATAGAGCGAGCCTCTGACCGCGGTGGTCACAGCCTGTATTGCTCGATGGTTTACGTCGATCAGCGCGGAGTCATCGCCTCGGTGCATCGCAAGCTGATGCCTACCCACGAAGAACGGCTGGTCTGGGCGATCGGTGACGGCAATGGCCTGCGCACCCATGAACTCGGCCCGTTCACGGTCGGCGGGCTCAACTGCTGGGAGAACTGGCTGCCACTCGCGCGCGCATCCCTGTATTCCCAGGGCGAGGATCTGCACGTCGCGATATGGCCCGGAAACGACCGCAACACCCGGGATGTAACGCGGTTTATTGCGCGCGAAAGCCGCTCATTCGTCGTGTCGGTTTCCGGACTGATGCGTCGCCAGGACATACCCGCGTCGCTGCCGCATGCCGAATTGCTGATCGACTCTGCCGACGCCGTCATGGCTAACGGCGGCTCCTGCGTAGCGTCGCCGACGGGCGAATGGCTGCTGGAACCGGTGATAGACAGGGAATTGCTCCAGGTTGTTGAACTCGACCACCGCCATGTGCTCGAGGAACGTCAAAGTCTCGACGTTGCAGGTCATTATTCTCGTCCCGACGTCACACGACTCATCGTCAATCGCAAGCGCCAGACCACGGCTGAATTCAAGGACTGATTCGGCCCGCAGCCGCAATGCGGAAACTGACAATCGCTGGCGGCTGCATTGCGCGCGTTTGGCGTCTATAGTGAATGTACGTTTCAGACGAGTACCGGTCCTATGGCCAGACTGCACGCAAATATCCTCGAAACGATCGGCAATACGCCGATCGTCAAACTGAACGCGGTTGCCCCGCCGCGGGTCAACGTTTACGTCAAGATCGAAGCCTTCAATCCCATGGGCTCCGTCAAAGACCGGCTGGCCCTGAGCGTTATTGAGCAGGCGGAGCGCGACGGCACGCTCAAGCCGGGACAGACCGTAATCGAGGCAACCAGCGGAAATACCGGCATCGGGCTGGCAATGGTTTGCGCCCAGAAAGGCTATCCGCTGGTCGTGACCATGGCTGAAAATTTCAGCGTCGAGCGACGCAAGATGATGCGCTTCCTTGGGGCGAAAGTCGTGCTGACGCCTGCCGCACTGAAGGGTAGCGGCATGCTGGCGAAAGCCGTCGAACTGGCGGAGGCACACGGCTGGTTCCTGGTCCGTCAGTTCGAGAACGAGGCGAATGCGGACGCCCACTCGCGCACTACTGCGCCAGAGATTCTCGAAGCCTTTGCCGACAGGGGGCTTGACTGCTGGGTAACGGGTTTCGGCACCGGCGGCACGCTCAAAGGCGTCTCGCGGGTTCTCAAGGAAAAGAGCCCCGGCACGAGGATCGTCGTTTGTGAGCCGGACAATAGCCCGGTTCTGTCCAGCGGCATTCCTCAGGATCGCCTTGCGGACGGCACGCCCGCTGACAGCCATCCCTTGTTTCGACCTCACCTGATGCAGGGATGGAGCCCCGATTTCATTCCGCACCTTACCGAAGATGCCGTCAATGCCAATCTGATCGATGAGATTGTCGGCATCGCCGGCGATGATGCGCTGCGCATGTGTCGTGCGCTGGCGCAAAAGGAAGGCATCTTCGTCGGTATTTCCGGCGGCGCGACCCTGGTCGGCGCGTTAGCCGTCGCGGAGAAAGCCGAACCAGGCGCCAATGTGCTTTGCATGCTGCCGGACACCGGGGAGCGCTATCTCAGTACCCCGCTTTTTGAAGACATTCCCGCCGACATGACGGACGAGGAACAGGACGTTTCCCGCTCGACGCCGAATTACCGATTTGACGCACCGCCACCGCCGCCACCGACATCAGCCGAGCCTGAAGAAGCGCCGACGTCGGCACCGGCCGAGGCACTCGAGTTCCTCGATGCGACGACACATGACCCCGACAATCCTGTCGTGCTGTTCGCGCTCGAGTGGTGTGAATTTTGCTGGTCAGTACGCAAGATGTTCGCGCATTACGACATACCCTATCGGTCGATCGACCTCGACTCCGTCGCGTACCAGGAAGACAACAAAGGCGGCAACATACGCGCCGCCATACGTGAACGGACGGGCCTCAAGACGATCCCTCAGATTTACATCGGGGGTCGGCACATCGGTGGCGCGACCGAGCTGTTCGACGCCGCCAAAGACGGCACCATGGAAAAACTGCTCAGCGAGAACAACGTGGATTGGAACAAGACGGCCGATCGCGACCCGTATTCATTCCTGCCGCAGTGGCTGCACGCACGCTAGCAGCCCGCCGGACTTACTCGTCAAAAAAATACATCCCGAGGGTTTCGGCGACGCACGCCGGCTTGCGTGCGCCCTCCATCTCCAATCTGACTTCAGACGTAAGCAGCAGCGCGCCGGCACGCTTGCGCGCCTGCAACACCGTTGCCCGCGCACGCAGGCGGGACCCGACCGGCACGGGCGCATAAAATCGCACCTTGTTGAGGCCGAAGTTGATGGCACGCGCAAGATTCTCGACCTCGACGAAGTTCCCGGTCAACGCCGGAATCAGTGCCAGTGTCAGGTAGCCGTGCGAGATCGTCTTGCCGTCCGGCATTTCTCGCGCCGCTCGTTCGGTGTCCACGTGGATCCACTGATAGTCACCGGTCGCTTCGGCGAACTGATCGACGCGGTGCTGGTCGATAACGACCCAGTCGGACAGCCCGACCTCTTCACCTTCAAGCTTCTTCGCGTCCTCTATGGACTTTATCAGTCGCACACAGTGCCCCACCGCTGACCAGCAGCTAGTGATACCTGATACACCGGCAATCTGCAATGGCAACAAAGAGTAAGGCGTTGCTCAGTGGCGACCGTGGTCCGCACAGCGTTCGCAGTTGACCCAACCGGAATCGCCGTCGACATAGTGTTCTTTTTTCCAGATCGGCAGTCGCACTTTCAGCTCATCAATGATGTAGCGGCAGGCTTTGAAGGCCTCGTCGCGATGCGCGGAGGCCACCCCCACCCACACGGCAAGATCGCCGACTTCAAGGAGGCCGGTACGGTGAACGCAACGCGCTTCGAGAAAGGGATATCGCTGCCTGGCTTCGCGAATGACACGCTGGCCCTCGGAGATCACCAAAGGCTCGTACGCCTCGTATTCGAGGCGTTCAACGCTGCGCCCCTCATTCAGATTCCTGACCCAGCCTTCGAAACAGCAAAAGCCGCCAGCCCCCTGATTGGCCAGGGTGTTCTTCAGGGTTTCAGCATCGATCGGCGCGGCGGTAAGCTCAATCATGTCAGCCGCCGGCAACGGGTGGAAACAGAAGTACCGTGTCACCGTCACTGACGGGTGAAGACCAGTCCGACATATACGTCCTTGGCCGTGGCGACGTTCAGGCTGAGCGTTTCTTCACTGACGCCGGCGTGTTCACGAAACATCGCGAAGTAACGCACCGTGATTGTCTTGGCCGAAATCGTCATGGCGCGGCAAGCACGCTGCCCTGCAGATCGTCGGGCGTATTGACGTTATCCAGCGAGCGGGGATTGGGCTGCGTCAGCAAATGCGAGTCGGACCGAATCAGGATCTTGCGCGGACAATGAATGCCTTCGTCGACAAATGCCCTGACGATATCCGCACTGTTTGACGCGTAAACAGCGCACAGCGGTTCGGGCAGTCCATCATGAGTACTGCTAAAGGCCGTAAACGGCTTGTCGGCAGATCGATGTTCGAGCAGGTAGCAAATGGTCGCTTCATCGATGTTGGGCAGATCACATGCGACGACAAGCCAGTCAACGTCGGGATATTCTGCCATGGCCGAGAGGATGCCGGCGACCGGTCCCATATCGCTGAAACGATCGACAATTTGTGCGAATCGGCTGCGCTCGCTGTCATCGCTCTGTTCCGACCGCGTGGAGACAAATACCCGCTCGAGCTGCGCTTCGAGCAGGTTGACCACGTATGACAGCTGAGAGTCCTCGCCACGCCTCAGTTTTGCCTTGTCCCGACCCATGCGACGACTCTCGCCGCCGGCAAGTACCAGCCCGTACACCGGCGTTGCCGCGCGACGACTAGACACGCTGATAGTCCTGCTTGCCGCCCGACTTGACCATCAGCCGGGTCTCGCTAATCACGATATCGTGCGACATGGCCTTGAGCATATCGTAGATGGTCAACGCCGCGACGCTCGCGCCGGTCAGCGCCTCCATCTCGACGCCGGTCCTGTGGTGCACCTTGCAGCGGCACTCGACAACAGCGTCGTCGCCGCTCATCGAGATAGTGATCTTGCAGTCATCGAGTCCGATGGGATGACAAAAAGGGATAAGTTCATGCGTCTTTTTCGCGGCCATCACGCCGGCAATGATCGCCGTCGCAAACACCGGGCCTTTTCGCGTGCCAATCTCCCCGCCGGAAATATGCCGCACGATTTCCTTCGGCAGCCGCACCGACGCTTGCGCGTGTGCCTCACGCATTGTCGCTTCCTTATGGCTGACATCAACCATCGTCGGTCTGTTGTCGGCATCGATATGACTGAGTTTGCTCACGTTATCCCCCGATTCGGTACATTTCGACTTTTCGCTGCCTGTGATGTTCCGCCAGCTCCGGGCTGCGAAGTTCACTGTAGCGATCCGCCCGCTGCAACCATATCCGCGACAGGATATCGGTCAGCTCCTCTTCGTCCGCCTTGTCGCGCAGCGCCTCACGCAGATCCGTACCCTGCGTTGCGAAAAGGCAGGTGTAAAGCACACCATCAGCAGACAGTCGAGCGCGACTGCAGTCGCCACAAAACGGTTCGGTGACGGATGAAATGAAGCCGATTTCTCCTTGACCGTCGACATAGCTGTAGCGGCGTGCGACTTCCCCCGGATAGTTCTTGTCGATGCGACGCAGCGGCCAACGCTTCGTAACCTGTTCCAGAAGCTGCCGCGACGGAACAACCTGGTCCACGCGCCAACCGTTGCGATTGCCGACATCCATGAACTCGATCAGGCGGACGATATGACCGCTGCCGCGAAAATGCGCCAGCAGATCCAGCACGGTGTGATCGTTCACACCTCGTTGTACAACAACATTAATCTTGATCGGCGCAAGGCCGGCATCGGCTGCCGCATCAATACCCGCGAGCACCGTTTTCAGCTCACCCCGGCCGCCGCTCATCCGCCTGAACACATCTTCATCGAGGCTGTCCAGGCTGATGGTGACGCGTTGCAGCCCGGACTCCGCGAGCTTCCGCGCGATCGGCGCCAACAGCATGCCGTTGGTCGTCAGCGCGAGGTCATCGATGCCGGGAATCTCCGCCAGACCGCCGATGAGGTCGGTGATGTTCTTGTCCAGTAATGGCTCGCCACCCGTCAGCCGGATCTTGCTGATGCCGAGCCGGGCGGCGACCCGGGCTACGCGCATTATTTCCTCGTAGGTCAGCCGCTGCTG